>JANNVG010001131.1:0-7141 GCA_031414395.1 Fimbriiglobus sp. | reverse complement strand
AGAATCGCCGTCACCGCGGCCACCAGCTCGGCCTCGCTCATCTCCGTCTCGACGCGCTTCGCCAGGTCCTTCACCTTCCACACGCCGCGGCCGAACTCGTCCCCGCCGGCGATGACCGCCACCTTGAACCCCCGCTTGTCGGCGTACTCGAACTGGCCCTTCGGCTTCTTCACCTCCGGGTACACCTCCACCCCGACGCCGGCGGCACGCAGGGTCCGCGCCACCCGCTGGTAGTCGCCGATCCGCTGGCTGTCGAAGTTGATGACGAGCACCTCGGCGGGCGTGGCCGTGCCGGTCATCCACGGGTGCTTGAGTTCGTCCATCGCGGCGAGCAGGCGGTCCACACCCAGGCTCGCGCCCACGCCCGGCAGCACCTGCTTCGTGTACTTCCCCGCCAGGTTGTCGTACCGTCCGCCGCTGCACACGCTGCCGATGCCGGGGAGGTCCGTGAGCGTGGTCTCGTAAATGGTGCCGGTGTAGTAGTCCAGCCCGCGGGCGATGGACAGGTCGATGACGACGCGGCCGTCGGGCACACCGGCAGTGTCGCACGCGGTCAACAGTTCGCGCAGGTTGGTCAGTCCCTTGCGGGCCTGCTCGTTCACGCTCTCGCCGAACGCCGCTTCCGCCGCGTTCAGGATGTCGGTGTTGCCCCCGCTCGCCTCGGCCAGCACCAGCACGCGGGCCGCTTGGTCGGCGGACACGCTCGCCTCGCGCGTCATCTCCTCAATCACCTTCTCGCGGCCGATCTTCCCGAGCTTGTCGAGCGACCGCAGCACCGGCACGGCCTTGTCGAGCACGCCGATACTTTCGAGTAGCCCGTTCAGCAGCAGCCGGTTGTTCACGCGGATCGTGAACTTCTCAATTCCCAATGCCGTGAACAGGTCGTTGATGACCAGTGCCACCTCGATGTCGCTGGCGTTGGTGGTGGTGCCGATGGTGTCGAAGTCGCACTGCCAGAACTCGCGGTAGCGGCCCTGGCCGGGGCGTTCGCCCCGCCACACCGGACCCATCGCGTACCGTTTGAACGGGGTGCCGAGCTGTTGCACCTGCATCGCCGAGAAGCGGGCGAACGGCACGGTCAGGTCGAACCGCAACGCCACGTCGCGGTCGCCGTGATCTTTGAAGCGGTACACCAGGCGGTCGTTCTCCCCGCCGCCTTTGCCCAGCAGCACCTCGGCGTATTCGAGCGCGGGCGTGTCGATGGGGGCGTAGCCGTAACTGCGGTACACGCGGCGGGCGGTTTCCAGCACCCGTTCTTTGGGCAGCATGGCGGCCGGCGGGTAGTCGCGGAACCCCTGGAGCAGCCGGGGTTCGATGAGGGAAGACACGGAAAATCCTCATGGCGAACCCGGCCCGCAAGGGCCGCGGGTCCGCGTTACTGTGGCTTGTACCCGCGGCCCTTGCGGGCCGGGTTCGCCATAAATGGCCTTCACTGTGGCTTGCGATACCGCTCGCTCACCTGCTGCATGAACCGTCGCTCTTCGTCGGAGAGCGGTTCCTTGCGGGCGATCTTTTCGAGCAACTGGTCCATCCGCTCGTCGTCCTTCGCCCGCTGGTCGTGTTCTTCCTTCAGCTTCTTGGCCGTGCGGGCCTGCTGCCACCGCTTGAAGAAGCCGACCTTCTTCGCCGGCTTCGGCGGGCCGTCCTCGTCGTCCAACCCGCTGTACCCCTTCTCGGTGTCGTACCCGTACTCGCCCCCCGTCTCGGTCAGTTGCCGCCACTTCATCCAGCAGGCGAACAGGACGAAGAAGCAGAGCGCGATGACGAGCGGCTCGATGACGGCGATGCTCACCACGAACATGGCCATCGCGCAGATGAACCCGCTCACGCACGCCACCACCGTGCCCTGGCGGTAGTCGCTCCTCGCCCACACCAGCCCTTGCAGGATCTGCCCGCCGTCGAGCGGGTAGGCCGGGATGAGGTTGAGCAGCGTGAGCACCAGGTTCAGCCAGAACAGGCGGTTCACCCACACCAGCCACAGCGGGGCGACGGCCCGCTCGAACCCTTTGTCGGTTTTCGCCTGCTCCGCCTCCGACCGAGCGACGTCGGGCTTGTTCGCGTAGTGGGCCTTCTCGGTGCCGTTCACCGGAGTGCTGGTGCCCGACTCGTACAGTTTCAGCCCGTACTCGCTGGTGTACACCCGCCCATCGCGGTAGTTCTTCATCGGCGAGATGTACGGGTTGTCGAGCGGGTTCAGGGTGGGAATGAACCCGAAGCCGAGCAGCACGACGGCGGAGAGTACGCACTGGGCGACGTTCGTGAGCGGGCCGGAGACCGCGGTGAACGTGTGCGCCCGCCACTCGCGGGGGGTGTCCACGAACGCCAGCCCGCCGAGCGGCCAGATGAGGATTTCCTCGCACTCGCCGCCCACGTGCCGCCCGCCGAACACGTGCCCGTACTCGTGGATCAGGATGACCACGAACAGCATCGGCACCATGAACAGGAACACGTCGAGCGGGGAGACGAACGCCCCGTCGCGGAAGATTTCCCGCAGGAACAGGCCGAGGGTGACGAGGAAGTACAGGATGTGAACGCGGACGTTCACCCCGAACGCCCGGAACAGCGGCACCGCCCACGTCATCGGGTTGTTCATCTGAAAGCGGCTCCACGCGGACGCACGAATCGCTAACTTGTCCGGAGTCATCTTAGCTGAATGGTGGTGGACCCGCAAAGTGTTCCGGGTGAACCGGCGGCGTGAGCCGCCTGGGTCGCTCACCACCCAGGCGGCTCACGCCGCCGGTTCACCCAGGAGTTTTCGGATGCCCCGCGAGATCGTCCACGTCGGCCGCAAGATTCGCGTGGCCGTGGACACGACCACCGCGCCGGACGGCACCGTCATTCGCCGCGACATGATCTTCCACCCCGGCGCGGTGGTGATTTTGCCGCTGCTCGGTGACGGCAACGTGGTGCTGTTGCGGAACCACCGGTTCGTGATCGGCGAAACGCTGTGGGAGTTGCCGGCCGGCACGGTGGAGCCGAGCGAACCGCTGGAGGAGTGCGCGAAGCGGGAACTGGCGGAAGAGACCGGCTACACCGCCGAGAAGTGGACGAGCCTGGGCTTCCTGTACGCCTCGCCGGGCGTGCTGGATGAAAAGTTGCACCTGTTCGTCGCCGAGAATTTAACACCGGGGGAAATGCAGTTGGAGGCCGACGAGCAGCTCGAACCCGTCGTGGTGAGCTTCGCGGAAGCCATCCGCATGTGCGTGAGCGGCGAGATCAAGGACGCGAAGACGATCACGGCGCTGCTGCTGTGGGAGCGGCGACTTGGCGAGCGGGGGGCATAAGCCCCCTGGTTCCGAAGACGCACCAGGGGGCTTACGCCCCCCGCTCGCCAAGTCGCTTCACTTCGCCGTTCCGATCTCCTTGCCGTTCTCCACGAACACCACTTTCGTGATCTTCCCCTTCGGCACGGCAACCACGAGCGGGCTGGCGAAGGTGGCCGTGCCCGGCTTGCCCGCCTCCGACTTGAACGTCACCGTCAGCGTTTCGCCGTCGGTCTTGGTGCTCACTTCCGTGTAGGTGGTGATCGCCTTCCCCCGCTTGACGACGGCCGCCACCACGCTGTTGTCGAACACGTCCTTCGTCACCGGGTTGTTCTTCCGCCCGCCGCCGCCCAGGCCGGACGGCGGCACGGCACCGAAGATGGCGCCAAAGGCGGTGTCGTCCTTCAGCAACAGCAGCGACGGCTCGTCCTTCAGCCCGGAGGTGTTCTTCTCGAAGTGCCCGGTGTGGACGACGAACTCGGGGGCTTTCTTGTCGTCCTTCTTGTCGTCGGCGAGCAGCAGGGCCGGTGCGACGAACAGGGCGATGGCGAGCAGGCGGCGGAGCATGGCGGGAGACCTCTTGGCGAACCCCGGCCGCAAGGCCGGCGGGTGCGGATGTATTACGGACTTGGGCGGAGCGATCGGCACCCACGACCCTTGCGGGTCGGGTTCGCCCGGATCACTCACGGCAGCGCGTTCGGCGACTGGAAGACCTCCGGGCGTTCCCCCTTGGGCACCACCACCACGCCGGCGTCGGTGACGGTGAACCCGCGGCGGCGGTCGAACTCGTGGTCGAACCCGATGACCGTGTACGGGGGCAGCTTCACCCCCTTGTCCACGATGCACCGCCGCAGGCGGCAGTACCGGCCCACGTCCACCCCGTCGAACAGTATGCACTCGTCCACCACCGCGTAGCTGTTCACCCGCACGTCCGAGTGCAGCACGCTCCGCCGCACCTGCCCGCCGCTCACGATGCACCCGGACGCCACCACGCTGTCGAGCGCCTCCCCCCGCCGGGCCAGCCCCACGCCCCCCTCGGCCGAGTGGACGAACTTGGGCGGCGGGGCGTCGTACTGCACGGTGCGGATGGGCCACGTGCGGTCGTACAGGTTCAGCACCGGCTCGGCCGCCACCAGGTCCATGTTCGCCTGGAAGTAGGCGTCCACGGTGCCCACGTCCCGCCAGTAGGCGTCCGTCTTGCGGTTGCGGTCGCGGAAGCGGAAGGCGAACACCTTGTGCCCGTCGCGGATCATGCCGGGGATGATGTCCTTGCCGAAGTCGTGCCCGCTGTCCGCCCGCCCGGCGTCGTCGATCAGTTGGTCGAACAGCACGTCGGCGTCGAACACGTAGATGCCCATGCAGCCGAGCGCCCGGTGCGGGTCGTCGGGCATGGGCGGGCAGGCGGCCGGTTTCTCGCGGAAGCCGACGATGCGGGAGTCGGCGTCCACGTCGATGATGCCGAACTGGTCCGACTCGCGGAGGGGCACCGGGATGGCGCCGACGGTCAGTTCGGCCCCGGTGTCCGTGTGGGACCGCAGCATCTCGCCGTAGTCCATCTTGTAGATGTGGTCGCCGCTCAGGATGACCACCCGGCTGCCGGCCTCCGGTTCCAGGCTGTAGATGTTCTGGTACACCGCGTCGGCCGTGCCCTTGTACCAGTTGGCGTCGATCCGCTGCTGCGGGGGCAGCACCTCCACGCCCTCGCCCAGCTCGCCGCTCAGGAAGTTCCACCCGCGGCGGATGTGCCGGTCCAGGCTGTGCGATTTGAACTGCGTGATCACCCGCACCCGCCGCAGCCCGCTGTTGATGCAGTTGCTCAGGGTGAAGTCGATGATGCGGTACGCCCCGCCGAACGGCACGGCCGGCTTCGCCCGGTCGCGGGTGAGGGGTTCCAGGCGGGTGCCCTTGCCGCCGGCCAGGATCACCGTGAGCACGTCGTTCGGCATGGCCGTGTCACTCGGATCGGGGAGAGTCCGATGAGGTGAGGGTATGGTACACTCCCGCGAGCGCGCCCGCCAAATCCGCTACAGGATACCGAGCCGCCACAGCTTCACCCGCTACAACCAGCGTGCGCGCCCGATCCGGTGAACCGAGCAACCTGTGCGCCACTCGCGCCACCTCGACAGGACGACCCACCGGCACCAGCGGGGCGTCCGCCACGTCGCGGAAGAGCCGTTCGGTGTCGGGAGTGCGGTACGCGATCACCGGCACGCCGGCGGCCATCGCCTCCAACAGGAACTTCGTGCCCCCGCGGGTGTGCGTACTCCACACCTGGCACGCCGTGCGGAAGTACGGCTCGACATCGGCCTGGTGGCCGACGAACCGGAGGGTGGGAGCACACAACCCGTCCGACAGCGCGAAGCGATCCACGTCCGCCCGCAGTGGGCCGTCGCCGAGCAACACGAGTTGCAGGGTCGGGTGGGCGTACCGCACGGTGTCGAACGCCCACACGACGTGCTTCAGATTGGCCACCGCGTCGAACCCACCACAGGCGAGGATGGTAGGGTTGCCGAGTTGTTCGCCACGACCACCGGGAGCGGCACCATCGCACGCTCCGTGTGGTCGCGGCGAAGATACGATTCCCACCGGCACCGTGAACTGCATCGGCGCGGGCGTCAGCCGGGCGGACGAGTCGCGCTCGTGTTCACTTTGCGAGATGGTCGCCGTCAGCCCCGGTGCGAACCCGAGCGCCGGTTCCACCGCCGCCGCACCCGCGGCCACCCACTTCGGCACGGCCCGCCCGCGGCCGAACGCGCCGAGGCTCAGCCGCTTCACCGCACGAAAGGCGTCCGCGCCCAGCGTGTGAATCAGGTCGGGTTGAAGTGAAGAGAGCAACGCCTTCACGTCGGCCGGCAGGGTGTGCCGCGCCACGTCGAACCGCTCGCGGAGAGACGGTAGCGCGAGGTCAAACTGCTTCACCGACCCGGTCGGGTCGGCGGCGGAGCAAAGAGCAAGAACGCGGGTCATCGGATGATCTTGCACTTCGGGAGCACCTTCTGGAATTCGGCCACGCCGCCTTTGGTCACCGCGGTCTCGCCGAGGTTGAGCACGGCTATGTCGTTCAGGCCGGTCAGTTCCTTCAAGCCGGCGTCCGTGACGGGTGTTCGCCAGAGGTCGAGGGACGTGAGTCGCTTGAACGCGGCGAGTTCCTTGATCCCTGCATCGGTGATGTTCTCGCAGATGGACAGGTCGAGCGTAGTGAGGTGTTCGAGGGCGGCGAGTCCCTTCAGCCCGGCACCACTCATCGACACCCCTCGCAACGAAAGGCAGGTGAGTCGCTTGAATGCGGCGAGTTCGTTGAGATTGCGATCGGAGATGTTGCGGCAGAACTGTAATTCGATGGCGGTCAGGTCCGTCAACCCGGCGAGAGCTTTCAACCCGGTTCCTGTCACCTGCGTAGTGTTCAAGGCGAGGGACTTCAACGTCTTGAGTGCGGCGAGATGCTTGACTCCGGCGTCGGTCACCATTGAGCAGCCCACGTTCAGGTCGGTAATGTGCTTGAGGGCGGCAAGGTGTTTCAACCCGTCGTCCGTGACCTCGCCGCACAAGGACAGGTCGAGTCGGGTGATCCGCTTGTACGCGGCGAGTTCTTTCAACCCGTCGTCCCCCACACCCGTTCCGGACAGGCCGAGCGCGGCCAGTCGGCCCAAACCCGACAGGGCCTTGACGGAAGCGTCCGACACATAACTCCCCGTCACCTTGAGGGCGGTGAGTTGTTTGAACGCGACGAACTCCTTCTCTGGACTTCCCCACGGATTGTGGACAGCGTTTAGCGGTGGGGTCGGTTGTGCGTCCTCTCGTACTCGGCCGGGGCGACGTACCCCAGCGCGGAGTGCCGGCGGACGCGGTTGTAGAACACCTCGATGTATTCGAAGATG
>JANNVG010001130.1:0-2414 GCA_031414395.1 Fimbriiglobus sp. | reverse complement strand
CATCTTCGAATACATCGAGGTGTTCTACAACCGCGTCCGCCGGCACTCCGCGCTGGGGTACGTCGCCCCGGCCGAGTACGAGAGGACGCACAACCGACCCCACCGCTAAACGCTGTCCACAATCCGTGGGGAAGTCCAGAGGGAGTGTGAAGACCGAACTCTCTTCCGTCTTCTCTGTGTCCCTGTGCCTCTGTGGTTAGTCCCTCTGTGCTCTGCCTTCCTCTCGTGCCCTCATGTGCCCTCGGCGGTGAATACTCTCCCCCCACCTACTTACCCGCCTTGAACTTGTGGATGCCCTTACCGTTCGCCGCGTACGTCATGACGTACACCTCGCCGGCCTCGTCTTCGCCGAAGCTCAGCCACGCCAGCTTCGGCACGCTCACCGGCCGGTTGGCCGTCACCCGCTTGCCCTTGTCGTCGTACTTGAGTGCCCACACCTTGGTGCTCACGTAGTCGGCGTACAGGTAGTGCCCCTCCAGCGCCGGCACCTCCTTCCCGCGGTACACGTGCCCGCCGGTGATCGACTTGCCCACCTCGTGGTGGTACTCCCAAACCGGGTCGGTGAACTCCTTCTTCGGCCCGGTGCCGTCGGCCCCGAACGGGTGCAGGCTCTCCCGCCGCCGCCACCCGTAGTTCGCCCCCTTCTCCAGCAGGTTGATCTCCTCCCACAGGTTCTGCCCGACCTCGCCGAACCAGCCCTGCCCGGTCTTGCGGTCGAAGCTCATCCGCCACGGGTTCCGCACGCCGAGGGCGAAGATCTCGGGGCGGTACTCCTTCTGGCCGACGAACGGGTTGTCCTTCGGGATGGCGTAGGGGGTGGTGTCGCCCTTCGCGTTGATGTCGATGCGGAGGATCTTGCCGAGCAGCACGTCGGTCTTCTGCCCGTGGTCGTCGGGGTCGTTCGCACTGCCGCCGTCGCCGAGCACCACATACAGGAAGCCGTCCGGCCCGAACGTCAGCGTGCCGCCGTCGTGGTTCCAATACTTGTGACTGATCCGCATCAACTCCTGCTCGCTCGCCGGGTCGGCCTTGTTCGGGTCGTCCTTGCTCACCTTGAACCGGCAGACCACGTTCTCCAGTGCCTTCTTCTTGTCGGTGTAGAAGACGAAGAACTCGCCGGTCTTCTTGTAGTCGGGGTGGAAGGCGAGGCCGAGCAACCCCTGTTCGTTCTGGTCGTCGCGGTACAGGCACTTGCCCTGGATGTCGAGGAACACCTTGCTCTCTTTCGCCCCCTTGTCGATGGCGTGAATGACGCCGTGCTGGGTGGCGACGAACGTGCGGCCGGAGGCGTCGTTGGCGTGCGTCAACACGATGGGGCGGAAGGGCACCACCTTGCCCGACGAGCTGCCGTCGTCCCACCCGGTCCACTTCACGTCGGCGAACGCGGGGACGGCTTCGACCGCCAGCGGGGACTCATCGACCTCCCAGCCGGGGATGACGGCGGGGATGGAGTAGACTGTTTTTTCCCCCTTGTTGCCGATGAGCAACTGCTTGGTGACTGGGTGATAGGCGAGACCGTCGTATCCGGCGTTGAGGTCCGCCACTTTCACCGCCTCCGCCCCCGGACGCGGGATGCCAAACACGGCCGAATCGTTGAGAATGAACACCCGCCCGTGGGAGTCCGCGCACAGAGATTTCCCCCAGACGTGGCCACCAGTCGAGGGGAGAATTGCGACCGGCTCCGACTTCCCGCCGTCCAGCGGGAAGCGGGTGATTTGCATCCGGTACTTCTTCGGGTCTTGCGAGTCCGCCGCCCGGCTCTTCAGGCCGATGCGGTGGTTCAGCCCATCGCACAACACGGTGGAGTAGTCGAGCGATTTGTCGATGGAGATTTCCTTGATGTCGCCACGCGCCGGCGGCTTGCCGCGCGGACCCGGCTTCACCCCGATGGTGAAGAAGTGGACTTCATCGGTACCGGCGGTGACGGTGAACACGGAGATCCCGCCCCGTTCGTCGGCCGCGATCCCGAGGCAGCCGCCCTGCTTTCCTGGGAAATCCGCGATGTCGGCCCACAGTTCGAGAGCGCCGGTGGCGGTGTCAATCCGGTAGACCCCCTTGGGGCTGGTGACGTACAGCCACTGCTGGTACGCGACCAAGTCTTGGGCGACTTCCACGTCGGCGACCTTGACCGACTCACCCTTCTTGATCTCGACCACTTTCCCCCCGAAGGTGTCGGCCACGAATGTCCGCCCGTCCGGGGTGACGCAGATGGCATGCACACCTGGAACGTCTTTCGCCACCACCGTAAGCTTGGGCGGGTCGGCGGCCAAGGCGAGCGCGGGCAGCAGCAGCAGGCAGGCGAGGTGCTTCACGGGAAGTCCTTCCGTCGGGAGAGGAGGGGGCACGGGAAGTGTAGGGACAGTGGAGGTGTTCGCCGCGAGCACCGCGAGCGCCAACCGCATCCGTCGCTCGCG
>JANNVG010001129.1:0-3340 GCA_031414395.1 Fimbriiglobus sp. | reverse complement strand
GGTGGGGCCCGCCGGCCAAACCCCCCCGTGCACGGGGGTGGGGGCTTGGGGTGGCCCGCGCCCGGCCCCCCCCGCGTTCCCGGTGGGCGGGGGGTCGGGCCACGCTCCGCTCGCTCGGACCCACTACCCACACCCGATCTCTGAGCCGCCCTGCTCTGTGAGGCCGGCGACAGTAACATATCACTGCAATTTGGTATCACTTGCCGCCGCGGACGGTGAACTTTCGCACCTCGAACGTGGCGTCTTGGCCCGTGTCCTGGTTGTGAAACTCGAACCGGGCGGAGGTGATCTTGGCCGTGTCGAACACCACCACCTCCGACTTCCACTCGCCGCCGGTCGGCGGCAGGTAGCGGACGACGTTCTCCTGTACCCCCACCTCCCGCACCCGCAGGTCGAGCTTCTTGTCCGCCACCGTGCTGCGGTACTCGACCGTCACCGTCACCGCCGGCACCTTCTGGTCGAGCTTCTGCACCGGGGCGAACAGGATGGCCGACCCCGCCTCGGCTTGCGTGCCCAGCCCCTCGGCGGTGGCGAACACCCGCACCTTGTTGCCCGCCTTCCAACTGACGGCCGACCAGCCGGGGGGCATCTTGTCCTCGTGCTTGGCGTCGTTCAGCAACTGCACCTCGAACGGCGTCAGGCCGGTCAGGTTGGCGGTGTAAATCACCTTCCCGGCCGCCGCCGCCGGCGTGGTCGCGGGGGTCGTCGGCTTCGTCGTCGGTGCGGTCGGTGTCGGTTCCGTCGGCGGTGGGGTCACGGGCGAAGTCGTCGGGGGAGCCGGCTTCGCCATCATCACCACCGCCACGGCCACCCCGCCGGCCAAGAGCGCCATCACCACCGCCACCACCACCGCCCACAGCCACACGGGAACGCCCTTCTTCGGCGGCGGCTCGTCCGGCTCGGGGTCATCGGGCCGCATGGCCTCGGTGCTCAGGCGGTCGTGCGCCGCCTCCGTGCCCGACACGCCGGCCATCAGCTTCGGCGAGTGTTCCAGCCACGGCTTGAGCGCCAGGATCACGTCGGCCGGCGTGTCGTACCGCTCGGCGCGGTCCTTGGCCGTCATGCGGTGGATGACGTCGGCCAGGGCGGGCGGGAAGTCGGGCACCACCTCGTCGAGCAGGGGCAGTTGGGCCAGCTTCTGCTTCACCAGCTTGCCGGCCGTGCTGCCCTCGAACGGCGGGCGGCCGGTCACGAGGTAGTAGAAGGTGAGGCCGAGGCAGTAGAGGTCGGCGCGGATGTCGAGGTCCGGGTCGCTCGTCACCTGCTCGGGGGAGATGTAGTCGGCCGTGCCGACCACCGCGCCGGGGTCCAGGGCCACCGTCAGGATGCCCTCGGGGCCGACCGGCCGGGCGAGGCCCATGTCCAGGATCTTCACCCCGCCTTCGGGCGTGAGGATCAGGTTGCCCGGCTTGATGTCGCGGTGGATGAACCCCTTCTCGTGCGCGTGCTGGAGGCCGGACGCCGCCTGGGCGACGTATTGCGCCGCCTGCGTGTACGGCATCGGCCCGCCGGCCTTCACCAACTGTTCCAGCGTCTTGCCGTCCACGAACTCCATGACGAGGTACCACACGTCCTCGTCGCGGGCCACGTCGTACAGCTTGACCACGTTCGGGTGGTCGAGGGCGGCGGCAGTGCGGGCCTCGCGGAGGAACCGCTGACGGGACAACTGGTCGCCGGCGATGCTCGGCGGCAGCACCTTCACCGCCGCCTTGCGGCCGAGCGTGCTGTGGACGGCCAGGTAAACGGTGCCCATCCCGCCCTGGCCGATCTGGTCGCGGATGACGTAGTCGCCCAGCTTGAACCCGCGGGTGCGGCCGGCCAAGATCATGCGGGCCTGGAACGTGGTGAGCAGCTTGCGGCGGACCAGTTCGCCGGCCGCCTTGTCCGGCGGGTCGGGCAGGTCGGCCGGCACGTCGGCCACCAGCCCGGTGCGGCGGACGAGGGCGACGAACTCGGCGGTGGTGGCGGGGGCGGGTGTGGCCAATCGAACCTCCGGCCGCGGGCGACGCGGCAGGTCATGTTCGTCCACGGCGGTTCCTCCGCCGAGCGGAAAGACCCGTCGTCACCCACAACACGCTACCACACCAACTCACCCGCCGACAACAGAAAACGGACCCCCGCACGCCGCTCGCCGAAAACCATCCCCTACCCCACCACCTTGTTGCGGCCGGTCCGTTTGGCCTGGTACAGCTTCTCGTCGGCCGCGTGCAGAAGGGCGTCGGGCGTCTCGTGCTCGGAGTCGGCCGTCGCCGCCCCCACGCTCACCGTCACCGGCAACAGCTCGCCCTCGAACTCGAACGGCTGACCCTCCACCGTCCGCCGGATCCGCTCGCCCGCCCCGACCGCCTGCGTGTGGTCGGTCTCCACCAGCACCACGCAGAACTCCTCCCCGCCGTACCGGGTGAGCAGGTCCTCGCGGCGGATGGTCGGCTTCAGGCGGTTGCTCAGATCCCGCAGCACGGCGTCGCCGCACAGGTGGCCGTAGGTGTCGTTGACGGACTTGAACTTGTCGATGTCGAACAGCAGGACGGACAGCGGGCGGGCGTGGCGGCGGGCGCGGGCCAGTTCGCGGTCGAGGAACTCGATCAGGTAGCGGCGGTTGTGCAGCTGCGTCAGCCCGTCCACGATGGCCAGGCGGTGCAGCTCCTCGTGGTACTCGGCCTCGATGTTCCCGCCTTCCAGGTAGCGGAAGATGGCGTTCCCGATGCGGACGTAGTCGCCGTCGGACAGTTGGGTCGCGCCGACCACCGGGCGGTCGTTCACGTGCGTCCCGTTCAGGCTCTTCTGGTCGAGGATGTAACACCCTTCGGCGTTCGACTCGACCCAGGCGTGAACCCGCGACACGGAGTTGTCTTGCACCCGCACGCCGGCCGACTCGCCCCGCCCGATGAGCGTGCGGCCGGGCTGGAGCGGGGACCGCCGGCCCATGTCCGGACCGCTCGGGTAGATGTGGACGAGGCACGCCTCCTGATGGCCGCCGGAGACGACCAACGGCGATTGCCCCACCCAGGTGTCGGCGCCACTTTCGGCCATGTCGGAACGCCCGCGGAACACAACGTGTGGCCGTATCGTAGAGCGGGAATTCGGCGGCGGCTGAGGTGAACGGCACAATTCAGGTGGCAGCGGCTCCCGCGGGGGCGGCAAAGTGATGGTCGGGGCGAAACGGGCGCGGAGTCGGCCACGTCGTCGCCGCGGGCTTTTGCGCGCCTGCGAACCCACGCTCGCAAGCTCGCGGCGACGACGTGGTGCCGAAATCCGGAGGCACCCCCGCCCGCCTTTGGGTGTGCCGCTGGAAGTCGGCAGAGTTGACCCCCTACCCGGAACGCTTCGCGTTCCGACC
>JANNVG010001128.1:0-4987 GCA_031414395.1 Fimbriiglobus sp. | reverse complement strand
GTTTTGCTCCTGGTGAACCGGCGGCGTGAGCCGCCAGGGTTTTGTACACCCAGGCGGCTCATGCCGCCGGTTCACCGTGCTGACCCAACTTTATACAAACCGCCAGCCCGTGCCAAAATTCGCCGTCCGTCGGCGGCAGATTCGTCAAGTCGGGCACCACCGGCAGCCGATTTGAACAGTACGAAGTGTTCCGTCGGGTCGCTTGCCGAGGCACCGGATGACCGCCAAACGCCTTCTTGCTTCCGTCGCGTGGGTGCCGCTGTTGGCGGCCGTGGCCGTCGGGCAGACGTTCACCGCCCCGCCGCCGCCGAAGTCGGTGACGACCGCCGCCGGGTCCGAGCCGTTTGGGAAAAGCTGGCCGCCGCCCACTTCGCTCTTCCCCGGCGGCTCCGCTGGCGTGCGGCCGGCGGCGGCCACCGAGTACCAGCCGCCCGCGCCGACGGCCGTGGATACGCTGAGCGGCGCGGCCATGCTGCCGCCCGCCCCCGCCGTGGTGCCGGGCGCGGTGTACAGCCCGTGGGTGGGCGACAACCCGGCCGGCGGGTGCTGCGGGCCGGTCGGGGCGAACGGCCCGGTGACGTATGAGGGGTACTTCCGCACCGGGGTGTCGCTGCTGAGCGGCGGCGGGGCGATGACGGCGGTGACGAAGACGTTCGGGTGGAATGTGCAGGGGGGCAGCCGCAGCCTGTTCTTCAACCCGACCGGGGATGCCGCGTGGGTGCTGGATTTGGGACTCGGGTTCACGGCGAACGCCGGCCGCGGGGCGAGCCGGCCGATCAACATTAACACCGACGCGGTCAAGTTCGGCACGGCCGGCGGGCTGTTCCCGGTGGGCGTGCTGGAAGTCCGCCGCACCAGCCTGAACTTCGGCGTCGGGCGGGATTACTTCCTGAACGGGCCGGGGGTGGTGGGGAGCGAGCCGGGGTACGGCAACTTCCGCACCGGGTGGGACATCGGCGGGCGGTGGGGCACCTCCAGCGTCGGGTTCGAGCCGTTCGGCGACCCGGACGGGTACCGCCGGCGGCAGAGCATCTTCCACGGGCTGTACCTGGCCGGGCAAAGCACGTGGGAGTTGCCGATGGGGTCGTGGACGTTCTACCTGGGCGGGCGGGTGGAGTGGGGGTACTACTGGGCGAACATGATCCCGCCGAACGACGGCGACTTCCGCGAAGTGAACATCCTGCTGACGACGGGCATCCGGTTCTAGTTCTTGTAGGGCGGGCCGCCGTCGAGCGGAGCGAGACAAGCCCCGCCGCGTGAGGCGGTGGGAAGGATGGCGGGGCTCGCGGTCCTGACGGACCTGCTCGGCCCGCCCTACACGAACGGGACTTGGTAGGGCGGGCCGCAGTCGAGCGGAGCGAGACAAGCCCCGCCGCCAGACCACCTCGCATGGGTGGCTTGACGGCGGGGCTTGTTCGCCTGACGGCGAACGGCGGCCCGCCCTACGAAGAATACTCCCACAGCTTGCACTCCAGTGCGCCGTTGAAGAACGGCGTCTGTTTCACCACCGGCAGCTTCACCTTCCGGGCGAGCCGGTCGTTCGACGTGAACACCGCCAGCCGCCAGCCGGGCCAGTAGTCACGCACCACTTCCCCGATGCTGCGATACAGCGGAATCAGTTCCTCCTCGTCGCCCAGCCGTTCGCCGTAGGGCGGGTTGAGCACGATCAGCCCCGGCGGTTCGTTCGCCTCCGGGCGGGCCTTCCGCAGCTCCTCTTTCGTCACCTTCACGACGTGCCCGACCCCCGCCGCCTTCGCGTTGCCCACGGCAAAGTCCACCGCATCTTGTCGCACGTCGGAGCCGCGTGGGGCGAACGCCGGCTTGCCGAGTACGCCGGCTCGCGCGTCGTCTCGCACCCGCGCCCACACGCCGGGGTCGTGGTCGGGCCAGCCGACGAAGCTGAACCACTTGCGTGTCAGCCCCGGCGGGCGGCGGGTGGCGATCCAACAGCCTTCCACCAGGAACGTGCCCGACCCGCACATGAAGTCCACCAGCGGGGCGGTGCCGTCGTACCCCAGTTGAAGGAGCAACCCGGCGGCGAGGGCTTCATTAATGGGCGCACGGGTCTGGATCGGGCGGTAGCCGCGCTTGTGCAGCGAATCCCAACAACTGTCGAGACTGAGCACCGCGTGGTTGCGAGAGATGTGCAGGTTCAACCCGATCATCGGCCGTTCGGTGTCCACGCTCGGGCGGAGGCCGGTGCGGTCGCGGAACTGGTCGCAGATGGCGTCCTTCACCCGGCGGGCGGCATACTGGCTGTGCGTGATGCCCGAGTCGCGGACGTTGCAATCGACGGCGAGCGTGTGGTCGAGTGTCATCAGCTTCGACCAGTCGATGCTGCGGACAAATTCGTACAGGGCGTCGGTACTCGGCACGTCGGCTTCGCCGACCGGCCGCAGGACACGCACGGCCGTGCGGAGCCACAGGTTCGCTTTGTAGATGGTGGTGATGTCGCCGCGGAAGTTCACGCCACCGCGGCCGGGTTCGACATCGGCCGCCCCGATGCCGACGAGTTCGGCGGCCAGGATGGGTTCCAGCCCGCGGGCACAAGTGGCGAAGTGGATCATATTGGCGAACCCGGCCCGCAAGGGCCGCGTGTGCGTGTGGTTGTGGCTGGCACCCGCCGGCCTTGCGGCCGGGGTTCGCCCGGAACGGAGGCACCTACCGCGCGAATCGCATCAGACTCAACAGGGCCACGAACAGCCCCAGGCCGGCGCCGCCGATGGCCAGCTTCATCGCCTTATCGACGAACCACACCGACATGCCTTCGCCGAACGTCACCCGCATCATCTTGGCGTGCAGGAACGAGATGAGCAGCATGTGCAGGGGCAGGCCGACGAAGAAGCCGACCAGCCCGGCCTCCCAAATCTTGTCGCGGAACCCGCCGAGCGAGTACGCCCGCTCCACGCCCCAGCCGAGTGCCACCTCGGCCACCGTGCCGACGAACAGCGAGGCCAGCACCAGGCCGATACTGCGGAACACCGTGCGGGGGTTGACGCGGGCGATCTTGCACGCCAGCCGCAGCAGCAGCACTTCGGCCACCAGGTAGCCGACCACCACCAGGGCGAGGCAGGCGAAGGCGAGCAGGTTCATGGCGGTTGAGGCGAACGGCGCGACGTGAGTCCGCCGGTGTGATACAAGGAGCGGCCGGGTTTACCCCGGCTGCCCGGAGGTCTACGGGACGGCCGGGGTAAACCCGGCCGCTCCTCAAGAAGTTTCGACCGGCGGACTCACGTCGCGCCGTTCGCCTACTGCTCGCTCGGCACCGGGAACTGTTCGCACAGCTCCCGCACGCTGCCCCGCACGCGACTCAACAAGTCGTCGTCCGTCGGCCGGTGCAGCACGTCCGAGATCCACCGCCCGATCTGCGTCATCTCCCGCTCCCGCATCCCGCGGGTGGTGAGGGCCGGCGTGCCGATCCGCACGCCCGACGGGTCCATCGGCTTCCGCGGGTCGAACGGGATCATGTTCTTGTTGACGGTGATGCCGGCCGTGTCCAGCGCCTGCTCGGCCAGTTTGCCGCCCACTCCCGCCTTGCTGAACACGTCCACCAGCATCAGGTGCGTGTCGGTGCCCCCGCTCACCACCGGGAAGCCGTGCCCGATCATCGCCTCGGCCAGGGTGCGGGCGTTGGCGATCACTTGCGTCTGGTACGCCACGAAGTCCGGTTGCAACGCCTCCTTGAAGGCCACCGCCTTGCCCGCGATCACGTGCATGAGCGGCCCGCCCTGCACGCCGGGGAAGACGGCCGAGTCGATCGGCTTCGCCCAGGTCGATTTGCAGATGATCATCCCGCCCCTGGGGCCGCGGAGCGTCTTGTGCGTGGTCGTCGTCACGAAGTCGGCGTGCGGCACGGGGTCGGGGTGAACCTTCGCGGCCACCAGCCCGGCGATGTGCGCCATGTCCACCATGAACAGCGCGCCGACGCTCGCGGCGATCTCGGCGAACTTGGGGAAGTCGAAGGTCCGCGGGTACGCACTCGCCCCGGCGATGACCAGCTTCGGCTTGTGCTCGCGGGCTTGTGCGGCCACCTGATCGAAGTCGATGCGGTGGGTGTCCTTCGTGACGCCGTAGCTGGCCACCTGGAAGTACTTGCCGCTGAAGTTCAGCTTCATGCCGTGCGTCAGGTGCCCGCCGTGCGCCAGGTCCAGCCCGAGGATGGTGTCGCCCGGTTGGAGGCACGCAAGGAACACGGCCATGTTCGCCTGCG
Source organism: Fimbriiglobus sp. (assembly GCA_031414395.1). Taxonomy (GTDB): domain Bacteria; phylum Planctomycetota; class Planctomycetia; order Gemmatales; family Gemmataceae; genus JALHQU01. Next base: position 777 of record JANNVG010001128.1, on the reverse strand, counting down.
CGCCGCTGTGCGGCTGCACGTTCACGTGATCCCCGCCGAAGAGCTGCTTGGCGCGATCCAGGGCCAGCTTCTCCGCCTCGTCCACGAACTCGCACCCGCCGTAGTATCGCCGGCCGGGGTACCCCTCGGCGTACTTGTTCGTCAGCACCGACCCCTGGGCGGCCATCACCGCCCGGCTGGTGTAGTTCTCCGACGCGATCATCTCCAGCCCGAACTTCTGCCGGGCCGTCTCGCCCTGAATGGCGTGGAAGATGTCGGGGTCTTGCCGTTCGAGCACGTCCATTCAGCGAGTCTCCGCGGGATACGTCTTTGTAGGGCGGGCCGAGCAGGTCCGTCAGGACCGCGAGCCCCGCCGTTCAACCAATCGCCCCACGCGGCGGGGCTTGTCTCGCTCCGCTCGACGGCGGCCCGCCCTACGAAACTTCAACTCCCGCCGCCTTCAACTGCCCGGCCAGGTCTTCGCCCGGCCGGTACAGCACCGTCTGCCAGCCGTGCCTCTTCGCCGCCTCGATGTTCGACGGCATGTCGTCCACGAACACGCACTCGGCCGGCGGGAGGGCGGTGTGCCGCTGGCAGTACACGAAGTACTCCGCGTGCGGCTTGCGACTCCGGGCGTGGTGACTCGGGCAGCGGGCGGCGAAGTGCGACAGCACGTCGGCGAACTGCTCGCAATACTTGCGGTAGTGGGCGTCGTTCGTGTTGCTGGCCAGCACCAGCCGGTTGTTCCTCGCCAGCCGCGGGATCAGGTCGCACACCTCGGCGTTCAGGGAAAAGATG
>JANNVG010001127.1:0-6623 GCA_031414395.1 Fimbriiglobus sp. | reverse complement strand
CACCGGATCCATGCACCTCGTCGAAGCGGGGAATCACAAGATTCTCCTCGACTGCGGCCTGCACCAGGGGAAACGCGAAGACGCGAGACAGCGGAACGCGCACTTCCCGTTCCACCCGCACCAGATCGACGCGGTCATCCTCAGCCACGTCCACATCGACCACAGCGGGAACCTGCCCACGCTGGTGCGGCAAGGGTTCGCCGGGCCGATCTACTGCACCCCGCCCACGCGCGACCTGCTGCGGGTGATGCTCTCCGATAGTGCGAAGATTCAGGAGGAGGACGCGGCACACCTGAACATCGCGCGGAACTACGCCGAACCCTGGGTGCAACCGCTGTACGCGGTCGGGGACGTGGAGAAGACGTTCCGGCAGGTGGTGCAAGTGCCGTACGGCCGCGACACCGACGTGACGCGGACGATCCGGTTCCGGTTCACGGAGGCCGGGCACATCCTGGGTTCGGCGATGGTGTTCCTGACGGCCGCCGGCCCGGACCGCGACCGGACGCTGAGCTTCAGCGGCGACATGGGACGCCGCGGGATGCCGATCCTGAAGCCGACCGGGGCGCTGCTGCCGGCCGACGTGCTGGTGTGCGAGAGCACCTACGGGAACCGCACGCACCGCTCGTTCGGCGAGACCGTGACGCAGTTGTACGCGGCGATCCGCGGGGCGGTCGATCGCGGCGGGAAGGTGCTCATCCCGGCGTTCAGCCTGGGCCGCACGCAGCTCATCATCCACATCTTGCAGCAGGGGCTGCGGGCCGGGCTGATCCCCCGCGTGCCGATCTACGTGGACAGCCCGCTGGCGTCCGAAGTCGCGGAAGTGTATCGGGCGCACCCGAACAGCCTGTCGGACGACATCGCGAAGGACTTGCGCGAGGGCCACGGGCTGCTGGGCGGCGACGGCGTGCACTACGTCCGCGACTTCGAGGAGAGCACGCGGCTGGCGACGCGGCCGGGGTCGAGCGTGATTATCGCGTCCAGCGGCATGTGCGACGCCGGGCGGATCCAGCAGCACCTGAAGCAACTGGTGGACGACCCGCGCTGCACGATCATCCTCGTGAGCTACCAGGCGCAGGGCACGACGGGGCGGCGGCTGCTGGAGAACAAGCCGACGGTGCGGTTCCAGGGCCGCGACTGGAACAAGTGGATCGAGGTGGTTCACCTGGACGGGTTCAGCGGGCACGCCGACCGCGCCGACTTCCTGGCGTACCTGAGGCCGGTGGCGGGGAAGATCGGTAAGGTGCGGTTGATCCACGGCGAGCGCGAGCAGGCCGAGGCGCTGGCGGAGACGCTGCACGACCTGGGGTTCGACGACGTGGCGGTGCCGGCCCCCGGCGACCGCGTGGTGATCGGGTGACGACCGCCGCGTCCGGTCGCCCGGCCGCTGAACCTCCTCGCGCCGCGGCGGGTCTGGTAGAAAGAGCGTGTGCCGCACCACCGCCGGGAGTTCGCATGACCGCCAAGAAGTGGTTCCAGACGACCGCGATCGACTACCCGAACAGCCGCCCGCACATCGGCACGGCGTTCGAGAAGCTGGGGGCCGACGTGCAGGCCCGCTACCGGCGGATGGAGGGGTACGACGTGTTGTTCCTCATGGGGAACGACGAGAACACTCTGAAGGTGGCGGACAAGGCGAAGGAACTCGGCCAGGAGCCGCAGGCGTATTGCGACGACATGGCCAGGCAGTTCCGCGAAGTGTGGGACGCGCTCGACATCTCCTACGACGTGTTCATCCAAACCAGCCACGAGCGGCACAAGGCGTGTTGCCGCAAGTTCGTGCAGGCGGTGTACGACAACGGCCACATCCGGAAGGGCAGCTACGAAGGGTGGTTCTGCCCCGGCTGCGAGGAGTTCAAGAGCGACAAGTTCTACGGCGAGAACGCCGGCAGTTGCCCCGCACACCAGCGGCCACTGGTACGGCGGTCGGAGCCGTGCTACTTTTTCAAACTGTCAGAGTTCAAGGACCGGCTGTTGAAGCACCTGAAAGAGAACCCGGAGTTCGTTCAGCCGGAGAGCCGGCGGAACGAGATGATCGGGTTCATCGAGGCGGAGGGGCTGGAAGACCTGAACATCTCGCGGCACGGCGAGCAGTGGGGCATCCCCCTGCCCTTCGACCCGGAGTTCACCATCTACGTGTGGTTCGATGCACTGCTGACGTACATCACCGGCATCGGATACGGCGACGACGAGGAGACGTTCAAGAAGTGGTGGGGTGGCTGGGATTCTGACCCGACCAAAGGCCAGATCCATTTCATCGGCAAGGACATCACCCGCTTCCACTGCCTCATCTGGCCGGCAATGTGTTGGGCGGCCGACATCAAACCGCCGAAGCGGGTGTTCAGTCACGGGTTCGTGACGGTAGACGGGACGAAGATGGGCAAGAGCATGGGCAACGTGGTCCAGCCACTGGAGATCATCGCCAAGTCGAGCGTGGACGCCTACCGCTACTTCTTCATGAGGGAGTGCCCGTTCCCCGGCGACGGCGACTACAGCGGCCAGCGGTTCGAGGAGGTGTACAACTCCGAGTTGGCGAACAACCTGGGGAACATGTTCAGCCGTTGTGTGACCCTGATCACTAAGAACTACGCAGGCATACTCGAAGGCACGGCGGGGTGGCAGGTAACTGAGGATTCCAGCCTCAACCGTGACGTCCGCCTACTCAACTTGCCTCCTGGCCTTCCTCCTGAGGGTTACCCGAAACTGAATGGAACTGTCGAGATCCTAGTGAAAGGTTGCCAGTACAGTGCTGCACTCGGTTTCATCGTTTCGGAACTGCTCACGCCAACCAACCAGTACCTCGAATCGAAAGCCCCATGGAAACTGGTGAAGACGGACAAGGATGCCGCGAAGGAGGTACTGTTCAACGCCGTGCAGTCGCTGCGGGTGGCCGCCATCCTGCTCAAACCGTTTATTCCACGGGGCGCAGAGGCGATCTACAAAGCCTTCAACTTTCCCGTGCCGTGGGTGGACGTGAAATACGCCGACGCCGCGCTTCGGTCGTCCCAGCCGCACGACCTGCGGGTGGTGGCCGAACTGGTGGACGGCAAGCCTGTGCCGCTGTTCCCGCGGATCGGGTAGGCTTTGTTCCCCTCTCCCGCCAGGGGAGAGGGGGACCAGAGATTGCCATGACCCCCGCCGACCCGACCGACCTCGACCACCCGTCGCTGTACATCAACCGCGAATTGAGCTGGTTGGAGTTCAACCGGCGGGTGCTGGAGGAGGCCCGCGACCCGAGCGTGCCGCTGCTCGAGCGGCTGAAGTTCCTGGCCATCTTCAGCAGCAACCTGGACGAGTTCTTCATGGTGCGGGTGGGCGGGCTGCACCAGAAGGTGGTGACCGGCATCGAACACAGTTCGGGGGCCGACCACACCCCGCCGGTCGAGCAGTTGGTGCGGATCAGCGAGCTGGTGCGGGACATGGTGGGCGAGCAGTCGCGGTGCCTGACGGACGAGGTGCTGCCCGCCCTGGCCAAGCGGGGGATCGTCGTCCGCGACGCCAAGGACCTGTCGCCGGCCGACACCCGCTCCCTGCGGGAGCACTTCCGCAAGGAGATCTTCCCCGTCGTCACCCCGCTCGACACGGACAAGACGCACCCGTTCCCGCACCTGCTGAACAAGTCGCTCAACCTGGCCGTCATCACCGGCCCGACCGGGACGGACAAGAGCCGCCTGCGGGTGGTGCAGGTGCCGAGCGTCCTCCAGCGGTTCGTGCCGCTGCCGGCCGGGGACAGCCGCGGCACCACCTTCGTGTCCCTCGAGTCGGCCATCCGCCTGCACCTGGAGGACCTGTTCCCCGGCGTGCCCATCCTGCACGCCGCCGCCTTCCGCGTCACCCGCGACAGCGAGTTCGAGCTGGACGAGGACGTGGAAGACCTGCTGCGGGCGATCGAGGAGAACGTGAAGAAGCGGCGGCGGGGGGAGGCGGTGCGGGTGGAACTGGAGGCGGACGCCCCGGCCGCGGTGGAGGTGGCCCTGCTGGAGGAGTTGGAGGTGGGGTCGGCCGACGTGTACCGCGTGCCGGCATTGCTCGACCTGACCGGCCTGTTCCAGGTGTACGGGCTGCCGGGGTACGCCGACCTGAAAGACCCGCCGTTCACCCCGGCCGTGGTGAAGGAGTTCACCCAGGCGGTCAGCCCGTGGGCGGCCATCCGCGCGCGGGACGTGCTCCTGCACCACCCGTACGAGTCGTTCAAGCACGTGGTCGATTTCATCGACACGGCGGCCGGCGACGACCGCGTGCTGGCCATCAAGCAGACGCTCTACCGCACCAGCTCGGACAGCACCATCGTGCAGGCCCTCCAGCGGGCGGCCGACAAGGGCAAGCAGGTGACGGCGGTGGTCGAGCTGAAGGCGCGGCTGGACGAGGAGCGGAACATCCAGTGGGCGAAGGTGCTGGAGAAGGCGGGCGTTCACGTGGTGTTCGGGTTCGTCGGCCTGAAGACGCACTGCAAGGTGGCCCTGGTGGTGCGGCGGGACGAGGACGGCACCATTCGGAGGTACGTCCACCTGGGCACCGGCAACTACAACCCGCAGACGGCCCGCCTGTACACCGACGTCGGCCTGTTCACGTGCAACCCGGACGTGGCCGACGACGCCACCCTGCTGTTCAACCACCTGACGGGCAACAGCGCCACCCCGCAGTTCCGCAAGCTGGTCGTCGCCCCCAGCCGAATGCAGGCGTTCTTCGTCGAGATGATCGACCGCGAGGCGGCCCACCAGAAGGCGGGCAAGCGGGCCAAGATCGTGGCCAAGCTGAACGGCCTGCTCGAGCCGGCCATCGTGAAGGCGCTGTACCGCGCCAGCCAGGCGGGCGTGCCCATCGACATCGTGTGCCGCGGCATCTGCGCCCTGCGGCCGGGCATCCCCGGCGTGAGCGAGACGGTGCGGGTCATCTCGGTGGTGGACCGCTTCCTCGAACACCCCCGCATCTTCTACTTCGACAACGACGGCACCCCGGACGTGTACGTGGGCAGCGCCGACTGGATGGACCGCAACCTGAGCCGCCGCGTGGAGGTGGTGTTCCCCATCGAGCAGCCGGAGTTGAAGGCCCGCGTGATCGACGAGATCCTGGCCATCAGCGTGGCCGACACGGTGAAGGCCCGCCAACTGCTGCCCGACGGCACCTACCGCCGCGTGGTGGCCGAGCCGGGCCGCCCGCCGGTGCGGAGCCAGACGCGGTTCCTGGAACTGGCGGCCGAAGCCGAGCGGCGGCAGTCGGCCGTCGCTACCAGTGCCACCCCCACTGCCCTTCAGCCGGCCAAGAAGCCGCGGGGGAAACGACCGGGGTGACCCCCCGCGGCTATACTGTCGAGTGGCGGACGCTCCGCCGGCTGTTGACTCCCACCAGGGCGGGGCCATGTCCGCGATTGCACCGCACGACCGAACCGCCATTGTCGAACGCGCCACCGATTCCGGCACCGGCCGCCGCGACCCGTGGTCTGTCCTCGAAGGGCTGCTCCACACCCTGACGGAAGCGACCAACTCCACCCGCTCCATCCAGGCGACCGTGCAGGCCGCCGCCGAAGCCATCTCCGCCGACGCCGCCTTCTGGTACTCGCGGTCGTCGGGCAAAACGCTCGCCGCCGCCGGCCCGCGGGCACTCGACCCCGACTGGTGCGGGCAGTTCGCCCGCACGGTACTGGAGCGGATGCCGGCCGACGACGAGATGTGCGTGTGGGTCAACCCGCACCCGACGCCCGACGAGCCGACCGCCGCCCTGCTGTGCCGCTCGCCCAAAACGCACGGGTGCATCGTGGGGTTGTCGTTCGCCCCCGACCGCGTGTTCGACGACGGCGACGTGAAGGTGGCACGCTTCACGCTGAAAGTGCTGCTCTCCCAGCGGACGCAGGCGCAGGCGGGAATCAAGAACCTGCTCGCCGGGCTGCTCCAAAGCCTGACCACCATCATCGACGCGAAGGACCCGTACACCGCCGGGCACAGCGAGCGGGTGGCCCGCATCGCCACCCTGGTGGCCAAACAGATGGGCCTGCCGGCGGAGCAGATGGGAGACGTGTACCTGGCCGGACTGCTGCACGACGTGGGCAAGATCGGCATCCGCGACGAGGTGCTGCAAAAGCCGGGCAAGTTGAGCCGCGAAGAGATGGACGAGATGCAGCAGCACCCGCTCATCGGCGACCGCATCGTGGCCAGCATCAAGCCGTTCGACCGCCTGCGGGCGACCGTGCGGCACCACCACGAGCGGTGGGACGGCGGCGGCTACCCGGACAAGCTGGCGAAGGAGGACATCCCGCTCATCGCCCGCATCCTGTGTCTGGCCGACGCCTGCGACGCCATGATGTCGGCCCGCCGCTACCGCCCGGCCCGCACGCCGGTGGAGATCGACGGCGTGTTCACCAAAGAGGCCGGCAAGCAGTTCGACCCGCTGGTGGTGCGGGCGTTCATGTCCGTGCGGCACGAGATCTACCCGCCCATCTACCAGAAGGGACTCGGCGAATCCGCCTTCCACGCGATTCAGAACATCGTGGACAACCTGACCGACGCCTCCGCCATGCAGTTGCCACCTCTGAAGAAGCGGGAGTGACCGGGCGAGCGGGTGGCCGACTCTCGCCGAGAGTCGGACGGGGGCCGACACCTGGGAAGCCCGCGTGGAGCGAGTGAAGGCCT
>JANNVG010001126.1:0-4457 GCA_031414395.1 Fimbriiglobus sp. | reverse complement strand
CGCGGATATTTACGCCGGCGGCCAGCGCCGCGTTCTCCTTCACCGCCCGGTCCACGCCCTTCGTCGCCAGTTGCAGCGCGTACGGCAGCGTCACGTTCGTGAGCGCATATGTACTCGTGCGGCCGACGGCCCCCGGCATGTTCGTCACGCAGTAGTGAACGATGTCGTCCACGATGTACGTCGGCTTGGCGTGGGTGGTCGGTCGGCTCGTCTCGAAGCAACCGCCCTGGTCGATGGCCACGTCGATCACCACCGCCCCCTGCGGCAGCAGCTTCAGGTCGTCCCGCATCACCAGGAACGGCGCTCTCGCACCCGGAATGAGCACGGCACCGATGACCAGATCGGCAGTGCGGAGGCAGTCGAGGATGTTGTGCCGGTTGCTGAACAGGCCGGTCACGTTCGGCGGCATCACGTCGTCCAAATAGCGGAGTCGGTCGAGGTTCACATCCAGGATGAACACGTTCGCCCCCAATCCGGCGGCGGTCTTGGCGGCGTTCGCACCGACCACCCCACCACCCAGCACGATCACGTTCGCCGGGGCCACGCCGGGTACGCCGGCGAGCAGAATGCCGCGACCTTCTTGCGGCCGCTCCAGATACTTCGCCCCCTGCTGGATGCTCATCCGCCCGGCCACCTCGCTCATCGGCGTGAGCAGCGGGAGTGTACCCTTCGCGTCCTTAATCGTCTCGTAGGCGATGGCGGTGATGCCGGCGGACAGGCAGGCGTGCGTCAGCTTCTCGTCGGCGGCGAAGTGGAAGTAGGTGAACACCGTCTGCCCGGATCGCATCAGCGGCCACTCCTCGGACAGCGGCTCCTTCACCTTCACGATCATGTCGGCCCGCTTCCAGATGTCGGCGGCGGCGGGCACCAACTCGGCCCCGTTGCGGGTGTACTCGTCGTCCGAAATGCCGCTGCCCAGGCCGGCCCCCACCTGGATGAGCACCTGGTGCCCGCCGCGGGTCAGTTCCTCCACCCCGGCCGGGATCATCGCCACGCGGTACTCGTCGCCCTTCACTTCCTTCGGCACGCCAACGATCATGGGACGCCCCTGCTGCTGCGGGTGAATGTGAGCGGTATTGTCGGCGGGCGGAGGACGGATTCAACCTCACGACCCTGTCGGGTACACTAATCGTGTCAGACTCACGCCCGGAGTCTTCCCATGCCCGCCGCCCAGCCCGACCCCGACCGCACGCAGATCCTTCCGGTTGCCCCGGTCGATCCCGACCGCACGCAGGTGCTGTCGCCGACCGACCTCGTCGGGTACGGGCTGGCGGCGACCGACTCCGCCGAACACGCCACACTGTCGGCGGTGGGCGACTATCGCATACTGGCGAAGCTCGGCGAAGGGGCGATGGGGGCGGTGTACAAGGCCGAGCGGCAGAGCACGCGGCGGGTGGTGGCACTGAAGGTGCTGTCGCGGAAAGTGGCCCAGCGGCCCGGCTTCCTCCAGCGGTTCCACCGCGAGGTGCGGGCGATGGGCCGGCTGACGCACCCGAACATCGTGCGATACTTGGCCGCCGGCGAGGACAACGGGCTGATCTACCTGGCGATGGAACTGGTGGACGGCGGCAACTTGGCCGAGCGGGTGAAACAGGCCGGGCGGCTGAGCGTGGCCGACGCGATGGCGCTGGGCGTGGCGACCGCGCGGGCGCTCGAGTACGCCCACCAGAATCAGATCGTCCACCGCGACGTGAAGCCGGACAACCTGCTGCTGACGGCCGACGGGCGGGTGAAGCTGGCCGACCTGGGGCTGGCGAAGGCGACCGACGACACGGACGTGAGCTTGACCGGCACCGGCACCGGCATGGGTACCCCGCAGTACGCCCCGGTGGAACAAATCCGCGACGCCAAGCGTGCCGACGCCCGTAGCGACCTGTACGCCCTCGGCGGGGTCATCTACTTCGCCCTCACCGGGTCGCCGCCGTTCGGCGGGTTGAACTTCCTGGAGTTGGTGAAGGCGAAGGAGAAGGGCGTGTACCCGGCGGCGTCGGCGAAGAACCCGACGGTGCCCGCCGCGGTGGACAAGATGCTGAGCAAGCTGCTCGCCCGGATGCCCGAACACCGCCACCAGACCGCGACCGACTTCCTGCAAGACGCCGAGTGGGGCGGGTTCACGGCCGACCGGCTGAGCGGGCCGGCGGCGTGAGTGCGACTGTTCCACCGGCCGCGGTAGACTGTTCGTATCGTGAGCGGGTCTGCGGTCTGCATCCCTTTCCCCTCGACGGAGTGCGCGCGTGCCAACCCGAGATCGCGACGACGATGTTGACGACGATACCCCAGCTCGGCCGCGGAAGCGCGAGCGTGACGACGACGACGACGACCGCCCGAGGAAGAAGCGGAAGAAGGCGAAGAAGCCGCAGGGCCTGACCCGCGGGCAGAAGCAGATGATCATCGTCGGTGGCATCGGGGCGTTCGTCCTGCTGCTCATTCTCGTGGGCGGGGTGTTCGGCCTCCTGGCCCTCTTTCCCAAGCCGGACAAGACGATCAACGGCGAGGGGTGGTACATGGGCCAAGAGGACGTGAACCACACGGTGACGGCCTACTTCCCCGGCGGCAAACCGCAGTACGAGAAGCACGGGATGAAGGTGCCGGCGGCGCTCGCCCAGATGAGCGGGGCGACGAGCGAGGAGTTGTCCTGGAACGTGAGACTGTGGGAGACCAAGCACAAGGGGCGGGAGTACTCCATGTTCCTGTGGACGTTCCCGAGCAAGGGGGCCGACCCTGGACTGATGGAGCGGACCGTCCTGGGCCAGCGGCTGCCCGAACCGGGGGGCGGGGTGACGCAGCAGGAGGAGCGGATCAGCGTGAACGACAAGCCGGCCCGGCGGGTGGTGGTTCAGGGGCCGAAGGGGTCTGCGGTTTACATCACCATGGCCACCGCGGACAACCAGATGTTCTCCGCCGCGGTGAGCGGGCCGGGGAAGTTCGACCACACCGACCCGATGGTGCAGACGTTCTTCGACAACCTCACCGTCAAGTGACACGACTCGCCGCACGTCAGCGGCCAGTCGGTCTGCCGGGGTACAGGTACACATCCACGCGGTAATCGAGGTAGTCGAACCGCGTCTGACGGACCCGCAGGTCGTGCGTGCAGTTGCGGCCGAGCCAGGCGAGCAGCGGTTCCGGCGGACCCGCCCGCCCGGACGGCACGATCACCCACACCCGGCCGGGCGATTCGGTCAGCGCCTCCAGCCGGTCCACGGCGTCCGGCCCGCTCAGGTTCGTCACTTCCGGCTCACCGCCCGTGTAGTGCTTGATGATGTCGATTTGCACACCCGCCAGTCGGTCGTCGGGCCGGCGGTGGTCGGCCACGAACCGGGTGGCGGTTCGCAGGTCGGGCCGCGAGCCGTCCAACTGGTGGCTGACGACCGACGGCAGCGAACCGAGACAGGCGAGCAGCGCGCACCCGCCCGCCGGCAGCCATCCCGCCGGCCGCACGGCAGCGTAGATGTGGGCGACCGCGTGCCCGGCGGCGACCACCGCGCCGACGGCGAACGGCAGCAGGTACGCCGGGTGGGTGGGGAAGACCAGCGGCAAGGCGACGGCGACCGCGGGCAGCGCGCCCGTGACCGCCACCCAGTACCAGTTCTCGCCGTTCCGCTCGACGACGAAGAGGATCACCCCACCGGTCGCCAGCAGTGCGACCGGCCACGAGAGCAGGTTGACGGCCGCGAGGAGCGAACGGGCCGGCGAGTACCCCCAACTCCCGTCCTGCTGATACCCGTGCAGCAGCGGGCGGAGGTAGGCGAAGTAGATGGCGGTGAAGGCGGCTGTTCCCACCGTGATGACGGCGAGCAGGCGGAACGGGTTGCGACGACCCGCGACGGCCGCGGCCCCCACGCCGACCCCGATCACGCCGAGCAAGGCCGCCGTCACCGGGTGGCAGGCGGTGGCCGAGAGCGCCGCCGCCGCCGCGCCGACGGCCCACCAGACCGACCAGCGGCGGACGGCCAGTGCGCCACACCCGAGGGCGAGGGTGGCGAAGAAGACGGTCGGCGCGTAGTACCGCGCCGCCTGACTGTGAAACAGGTGCTCGGGCCACACCGCGAACAGGACGGCCGCGGCAATCGCCCGCGCCCGCCCGGTGCCGTCGAGGAACAGGAACAGCAGGCACGGGGTGAGCGAGCCGAACACCGCCGGCATTACCCGCGTGCCGAACTCGGTACGGCCGAACAGCCCGTTGTTCAGCGCGTGCAAGGTGTAACTGAGCGGGAGCACCTGCGACATGCGGGCGGTCGGGGTGTCGGACCGGTCGCCCGACACCCACGCGTCCGTCACGATCAAGGTGTAAAACTCGTCGTTGGCGACGGGCCAGTCGCCCAGCCGGACGAACCGCAAACCGGCGGCGAGGGCGAGCAAGGCGAGGGCGACGAGCAGGCGGGTCGGCATGGCATACCAGGTTCGGCCGATTATCTTCTGGAACCGGGGTCACAGACCCCGGCTCCAGATGACAGCGG
>JANNVG010001125.1:0-13165 GCA_031414395.1 Fimbriiglobus sp. | reverse complement strand
CAGGGGGTGCCAAATGAGCACGAAGACCCCCGTCCCCGCCTTCCCGGCCATCGCGGCCTTGGCGGCCCAAATTTACCTGACTCGTGGGTTCGCCGCGCTGCCACTGATCGCCGGGTCGAAGCGGCCCTCGGTGAACGACTGGAGGAACTTCCGGGCGGACCCGAACGACCTGGCTGGGTTCACCGACCGGAACATCGGGCTGCTGATGGGAGAGCCGTCCGGAGGGCTGACCGACGTCGACCTGGACTGCCAGGAGGCGGTGCGGGCCGCCGACCTGCTGCTGCCGAACACCGGCATGATCTTCGGCCGAGTATCCGCCCCGCGGTCACACCGGCTGTACCTGTGCGATGGCAACCCGGCCGGGTTCAAGCTGTCCGACCCGGTCCGTGAGCCGGGCCACCCGGACGGGAGGGTGCTGGTCGAACTCCGCGGGTCGGGCCAGCAGAGCATGTCCCCTCCGAGCACCCACCCGTGCGGCGAATCGGTCGAGTGGACGACGTTCGTCGACCCGGCCGTGGTCGGCGGGACCGAACTGACGACCGCGGTGAAGATGCTGGCGGCGGCCGCGTTGCTCGGTCGCTATTGGCCGCGGGGCGGCCGGCACGACGCCGCACTCGCGCTCGCGGGCGGCCTGCTGCGGGCGGGCTGGGTGGTCGACCGGGTGGAAACCCTCATGCGGGCGGTGTGTGCCGCCGCCAACGACGAGGAGGTTCGCGACCGGGTGGCAGCGGTGGCCGATACCGCCGGCCGGCTAGTCCGTTCGGACGGTAAGGCGACCGGCTGGCCAGCCCTCGCGCGACTGGTCGACCCGAAGGTGGTGGACGCGGTCCGCCTGTGGCTGGGTGCCACCGCCGACACAACGCCCCGGAGCCACCCGCCCGTCGTCCCCCCACCAGGCCGGACGGCCTTGGGGTGCCGGTATCAGCCCATCCCGCCGTACGCCACCTTCCCGCTCGAGGTGATGCCAGGTCCGTGGTTCGGGTTCTGTCGCGAAGGCGCTCGGGTGCTCGGCTGCGACCCCGCTCTAGTTGCACTCCCCGCCCTCGCCGTGCTCGCGGGGGCCGTCGGCATGACTCGGCGGGTGTACTTGGGGGGCGAGTGGTACGAGCCGGCGGTCCTGTGGACGTGCGTGGTGGCCGAGTCCGGCACCCTCAAGTCGCCGGCCGCCGACCTGTCCGCCGCGCTGGTGAGGCAAGTGCAGGGCCGACTCTTGAACGAACACCGGGCGGCGGTGGCCGCGCACAAGCGGGCGGTGGCGGCTGCCGAGCGGGCCATCCGTCCGCTCGCCATCGGCCGCGCCAACTGGCTGCACGTGGGCGGTGATGCAGGGCTGAAGACCGCCTCCGTGCTGCTGAGCGTCTGCGCCAGCGCCACGCGGCATCGACTCAACCCGTGGTCGTACTTGCGGGAGGTTATCGACCACCTGGCCGTCCGTCCGGCAGGGGCCGACCTGGCCGACTTGCTCCCCGACGCCCCGGCCCTGGCCCGGAGACGCCTCGCCGCCTGAGACGCCACGCCTTCCCGCACGTCTCGACCCCGCCGTCGGAAAATGCAACCGGTTACGGACCATTCTCGACCTCGCTCCTCACCGGTCGGTTACGAAGGGCACGCCAACGTCCGCGAGCGTTGACCTGGCATGCTGTCCGAAGGCGAGCAAACTTGAAGTGTTTCTGTGCGGTCGCATTCGTGCGCCCCCACGCGAACCGGTGTATTGCGACCCGAAAGAAGGTGCAGAAAATTTACTCTATGCACCGCAAAAGTGCGAATCGTCCGCTACCCTTTCACGGTTCTCCCACTCCTTCGGATCGCGTAACTGAGGCGAGTGCTGCCTTCCCGACGCTTCATGAACGAGGGCCGGGGAACCGGCATGACCCCCCCAATGGTGCCACTGCCCCCAAGCCGAGAGGTTGTGCGCTTCACGGCGGTCGCGGGCGCGTACTTCCTCATCTCCCTGCTCGGCCTCGCGTTCGTCGTCCAACCGGAGCAGTTGTCCGTCTTCTGGCCGGGCGGCGGGCTGGCCCTCGGCTACCTGCTCGTCATCGACCGTCGGCACTGGCCGACCGTCCTCGCCGCCATCTTCGCGGGGAACGCGGCCGGCAATCTCGCGCACGGGCACACCCTCGCCGTCAGCAGCGGATTCGCCGTGGTGAACGCCGTCGAACCGTTCGCTTGCGCCGGGCTCCTGACGCTGGTCCGTCCCGGTCGCATACGACTCGACCGCACCGGCGACGTGGGCTGGCTGTTCGTGGTGCCGGGGGTCGTCTGCGCCGTGACGGCGCTGGGCGGGGCGGGCCTGGTGGCGGTCGGCCTGGGCGCGCCGTCCTATTGGGGCGTGTGGAAGGTGTGGTGGCTGGCGGACGCGCTGGGTACCATCCTGTTCGCGCCGCTCGTCCTCACGTGGACTGCCACGGTGCGGTCCGACTCGTCGCGGCGGGGGCCGATCCTTCAGGCCGGTATCCTTCTCGCCGCACTCGCCGCCATCGTCTGGGCAGTCTTCGTATCAGACCTCCGCCGCCAGTATCCTCCCCTCGCCTTACCATATCCCATCTTTCTGTTGCTCCTGTTCGTCACCCTGCGGTCGGGGGTACGCGGCACCACGGTCGCAGTCGCAGTGACCGCCCTGATCACGGTCTGGGGGACGATCCACGGTGCCGGGCCGGTCAGTTCGCTGGACCTGCCCGCCGCCGACCGCGTACTCGTCACCCAGGGGTTCGCGGCCGTCGTCTGCCTGTCGTCGCTGATCCTGGCGACGGCCATTCAGGAGCGACGGGAGCGGGAGGCGGAGGTGGTCGAACTGAACCGGGTGCTGGCCGAGCGGGTGCGGGAGGCCGAGCGGGCGGCGACGGCCCTGCGGGAGAGCGAGGAGCGGTTCGACCTGGCGGTTCGCGGGTCGCAGGACGGCATTTGGGACTGGCACATCCAAACCGAAGCGGTGTACTTCTCGCCGCAGTGGAAGGCCATGCTCGGGTACGCCGACAGCGAGGTCGAGAGCAGCTTCGGCGAGTGGGAACGGCTGGTCCACGCGGACGACCTGCCGCGGGCGAAGGCCGCCCTGGCCGCGTACCTGGACGGGGCCGCCGAGTCCTACAGCCTGGAAGTCCGGATGTGGCACAAGGACGGCGCGACCCGATGGATCCTGGCCCGCGGCGTTGTCGTCCGCAACGCGGCCGGGCGGCCGGCGCGGATGGCCGGGTCGCACACCGACGTGACCGACCGGCGGGCCGTGACCGAACAGTTGCGGTTGAGCGAGGCGCGGTTCAAGAGCTTGGCCGCGAACGCGCCGGTCGGCATCTACGAGACCGACGCCGTCGGGAATTGCCTGTTCGTGAACGCCCGCTGGTGCTGGAAGGCCGGTCTGACCCCGGACGAGGCGGCCGGCACCGGGTGGGTGACGGCGGTCCACCCGGACGACCGCGACCGCGTCGCCGCCGAGTGGTACGTGGCGGCCGAAGCGCAAACCGAGTTCGTGTCGGATTACCGCTTCCGCACCCCGGACGGGCGGGTGACGTGGTTGTCCGGCCGGGCGGTCGGCATCCGCGTCGAGGCCGGGCGGGTGCACGGGTACATCGGGACGGTGATGAACGTGACCGCGCGCTTGGAGGCGGAGGCGAAACTACGGGCGAGCGAGGAGCGGTTCCGGGCGGCCATGGAGGGGAGCCTGCACGCCGTCTACTTCCTGGCCGCCGAGCGGGGGCCGGACGGGGCCGTCACCGACTTCCGCTTCACCGACATGAACGGCCGCGGGGCCGCCCTCATCGCCCGCCCCCGCGAGGAGGTGCTCGGCCGCCGCCTGTGCGACCTGATTCCGGTCAACCGGACGGACGGGTTCTTCGACCGGTACGTTAAGGTGTTCGAGACCGGCGAGCCGCTGGAGGAGGAGTTCCTGATCGCGGGGGCCGACGGCATCCGCGCCGCCTGGCTGCACCACCAGGTGGTCCGCGTCGGCGACGGGGTGGTCGTCACCTCCCAGGACATCACCGACCGGAAATCGGCGGAGGCGGCCCTGCAAGAGAGCGAGGCGCGGTTCCGCGGCGCGTTCGAGGACGCCGCCGTCGGCATGGCCCTGGTCGGCCTGGACGGGCGGTGGCTGCGGGTGAACAGTTCGCTGTGCGAGATCGTCGGGTACGGCGAGGCCGAGCTGCTGGCCACCGACTTCCGGGCCCTGACCCATCCGGACGATTGGGACGCCGGTCGGGATCACATCCGCCAGTCGCTCGTCGGCTCCCTCACCACCTTCCAGGTCGAGAAGCGGTACGTCCACAAAGGCGGGCACGTCGTCTGGGTGCAGTTGGCAGCGTCTCTCGTCCGGGGCGGCGACGGCACGCCGCTGTACTTCGTGGCGCAGCTCCAGGACATCAGCGACCGAAAGCGGGGCGAGATGCAACTCCGCGAGGTCAACGAGGTTCTCCAGACGCTCACCCAGGTGCAGACCGATTTCCTGGTCACCGCCTCGCCCAAGCAGTCGTTCGACGGGCTGCTCTCGGTCCTGCTCAGGATGACCGGGAGCGACTACGGGTTCATCGGACAGGTGTTGCGCGACCAGTCTGGAAATCCTTATCTGAAGACGCGGGCGATCACGGACATTTCCTGGGACGACGCCACCCGGCGGTTTTACGCCGAGGGTGCCCCGTCCGGGCTGGCGTTCACCAACCTCGACACTCTGTTCGGGGCGGTGCTGACCTCGGGCCGGCCAGTCATCGCTAACCGCCCGGCGACCGACCCGCGGCGGGGCGGACTCCCGCCTGGACACCCGCCGCTTAACGCCTTCCTCGGTATCCCGTTCTTTCACGGGAGCGAACTGATCGGGATGGTGGGGGTGGCGAACCGCACCGGGGGATATCAGGAGGGGCTGATCGACACCCTTGCCCCGGTCCTTTCGACATGTGCCAGTCTAGTCAAGGCCTACCAGCTCCAGACTGAACGGGAGTCGGCTGAAGCGGCCCTGCGGGCGTCCCTCCACGAGAAGGAGGTGATGCTCCGCGAGATCCACCACCGGGTGAAGAACAACCTGGCGGTCATCGCCAGCCTGTTCCACCTCCAGTCCGGGTACACGACCGACGAGCCGATCCTGCGGCTGCTCCGGGAAGCCCAACACCGGGTGCGGTCGATGGCGATGGTCCACGAACACCTGTACAATTCTGCCGACCTGGGGGCGGTCAACTTCGCGGAATACACGCGGTCGCTCGTCGAACAACTGTTCCGCTCGTACCGGCTCCCGGATTCGACGGTGCGCCTCGCCCTCGACATCCGCCCGGCGACGCTCAGCATCGACCAAGCCGTCCCGTGCGGTCTCATCCTGAATGAGCTGGTGTCGAACGGCCTCAAACACGCCTTCCCGGACCGTGGCGGGACTCTGTCGGTCGCCCTGCTGGCGGACGGCGAGGTGTGCGAGCTGCGGGTGTCAGACGATGGGGTGGGCCTCCCGCCCGACCGCCTTGAAGGGAAGCCGAGGTCGCTCGGCCTGCGGTTGATTCGCACCCTCGCCCGGCAACTCAACGGCACGGTGGAATTCCGCCCCGCCACCCCGGGGACTGAGGTGCGGTTGGCATTCCCGATCCTCAACAAGGGCCCAGGTGCGAACGCATGATCACGAACGTGCTGATCGTCGAGGACGAGGCGCTGATCGCCGAAGACCTGCGGGACCAAGTGGAGCAGCTCGGCCACCGGGTGACGGGCGTTCTGGCCAACATCGCCGACGCCCTCGCCTGCGTCCGCCGGGAACCGCCCGATGTCGTCCTCATGGACATCCGCCTCCAGGGTGAGGGTGACGGGATCGACGCCGCCATCGAGATCGCCGCCGGCGACGGGGTGCCCGTCATCTTCCTGACCGCCCACTCGGACGCCGGCACTCTGGAACGGGCCATGCTCACCCGCCCGGCGGCATACCTCGTCAAGCCGGTTCGCCCGACGGAACTCGAGTCGGCCATCCGCGCCGCTTGCGAGCGGCGGGCCGCCGAGCGGCGGGCGGCCGCGGTCGAACGCCACCTCCGCCGTCTCCTCGAACACTCCGGCGACATCGTTCTGCGACTTTCCCAAGCCGGTCGCCTGCTGTATGTCAACCCGGCCGGCTGCCGCGCGCTGGGTTTGGAGGCAGCACCGCTCACCCGCCTGCTCGCGGATCTGGCGCACCCCGACGACCACGAATCGCTCGCTCGGGCACGCGCACGGGCAGACCGGGGCGACCCCGTGGTCCCGGTCCGCATCCGGTTGCGGTCCGCCGGCGGCGAGGTTCAATGCGTCGAGGGGGTGTTGAGCGGGCGAAACAGCGACTCCGCCGACACCAGCGTGTGGGGCATCCTGTGCCCGGTCAACGGCGGCGTGGCGGCCGACCCGTCCGTCAGCGAATCCGCGGGCGAGGGGGGCGAGCCGCTCGTCGGTGCGGCCGAAGGGGATCAGCGTTCGGCGTGAACAGCCGCGTCCTGCCTCGGGTCAAGGAGTGCTGATGCCTGCGAACGAAACACCTGCGACCCCAGCCCCCGGCAAGGCCGCGCGGATACTCGTGGCCGAGGACGAGGGGCTGATCGCGGAGGAACTGCGCGACCGGCTGGAGTCGCTCGGGCACAAGGTCGTGGACGTGGTGGCCACCGGCGAGGAGGCCGTTCGCCTCGTCCGCCAGTCGCCGCCCGATTTAGTCCTGATGGACATCCGGTTGGCCGGGCGGATGGACGGCATCGAGGCGGCGGCCGAGATCGGGGCATGCCACGGGGTGCCGGTCGTCTACCTGACGGCCCACTCGGACGCCGGCACCGTCCAGCGGGCGAAGCGGACCGCGCCGCTCGGTTACCTGGTGAAGCCGGTCGAGGAGCAGGAACTCCGCATCACCGTCGAGATGGCCCTCCACAAGGCGGAACTCGAGCGCCGCCTCCGCGAGAGCGAGCAGCGGTACGCCACCACCCTGACGAGCATCGGGGATGCGGTCATCGCCACCGACCCGGACGGCCGGGTGACGTTCCTCAATCCGGTCGCCGAGGGGCTGACCCGGTGGCCGCGGGCGGACGCCCTCGGCGTGCCGGTCGAGCGGGTGTTCCGCATCGTGGACGCCGTGACCCGGCAGGCGCTCGAGTCGCCGGTGGCCAAGTCACTCCGGGAAGACGGGATCGTCCTGCTGCCGAACAATACCGTCCTCCTGGCTCGGGACGGAACCGAGGTGCCGATCGACGACAGCGCCGCTCCGATCCGCGATGGCACCCGGCGGGTCCGCGGGGTGGTCCTCGTGTTCCGCGACATCACCGGGCAGAAGCAGGCGGAGGCTGCCGTCCGCAAGGCCGAGGAGCAGCTCCGCCAGGCGCAGAAGATGGAGGCCATCGGGCGGCTGGCCGGCGGCGTCGCGCACGACATCAACAACCTGATGACGGTGGTGACCGGGTTCGGCGAACTCGCCCTCGATCAACTGCCGGCCGGCCACCCGGCCCGCGAGATGGTGCTGGAGATGAAGCGGGCCGGCGACCGCGCGGCCACCGTCACCCGTCAACTGCTCGCCTTCAGCCGGCGGCAGATGCTCCAGCCGGTGGTGCTGGATTTGAACCAGGTCGTCGCCGGGGCGGCGGCCATGCTCCGGCATCTGATCGGCGCGGAGGTGTCGCTGCGGTCGGTCGTCGCCCCGGACCTGGTGCCGATCAAGGCCGACCCGAACCAGCTCGAGCAGGTCGTCGTCAACCTGGCGGTGAACGCCCGCGACGCCATGCCGCACGGCGGCCTACTGACGCTGGAGACCCGCACCGTGTCGGTGGCCCCTTCGCCGCACGCCGACGCCCTTGGGATCCCGCCGGGTGAGTACGCCCTCCTCACCGTGACCGACACCGGTGTGGGGATGGACGCGATCACCTGCTCCCAGGTGTTCGAGCCGTTCTTCACCACGAAGGGGGTCGGGAAAGGGACCGGGTTGGGGCTGGCGACGGTGTACGGGATCGTCAAGCAGTCGGGCGGGCACATCGAGGTGGAGAGCGAACTCGGACGCGGGACGACGTTCCGAATCTACCTGCCCAGGTCGGACGACGCTCGCGCGGCCGAGATCGAGCTGTCGCCGTCGATCCGGCGGGGGGCCGAGACAATCCTCCTGGTGGACGACGACGACGCGGTGCGGGCGTTGACCCTCGAGTTCCTCCGCGGGTGGGGTTACACGGTCTTCGAAGCGGCCGACGCCGCCGAGGGGCTGGCGCTGTGCGAGCGCCACCCGTCCATAGCCCTTCTCGTGACCGACGCCATCATGCCGGTGATGAGCGGCCGCGAACTGGCCCAGCGCGCGACCGCGCTGCGGCCGGGGCTGCGGGTACTGTCATGTCCGGGTACACCGAGGACTACGTCCTCCGCCACGAGGTCCAGGCGGCCGCGGTGGCGTTCCTCCAGAAACCGTTCACACCCTCATCGCTGTCCCAAATGGTACGGCAGGTGATCGACGGCTGACGGGAGCATCCGCCATAACTGTGGCCGAATGGCAAGGCTCACATTCGGCACGGGCGTCAGTCTCCCTGAGCCCAGCAGAAGCGTGCAGTCAACTCCGCGAACCGCCGGTCTGAACGTTCGCCCCGCCGCCCGCCCGCAAGCCGTTATTCCACCCGGAAGCCGTGGGCGAAGTTGAAAGGTGTTTGCCCTTTACGGATGCCGCGAAGAGGCCCGCGCAGATCGCCGAGCCGGCGCAGAAGTCGGTCGGGAAGAAGCCGAAGGAGAAGGAAATCGAACAAGACGCGCTGAATGAATCCCGCCTTCGGATCCTCGACGCGAGTCGCCGAAGAGCCAAATTGCCCACCCCCCAAGCACGACGAACATGGGCGGTTTTACGGGACGGTCTCCGCGCCTGAAATACGGCGGCCCTGCTCGGGGGTTTTGCAGACCGGACATTGTGGTTCCACGGACGCGAGTTGCAGAACCACACAGCGAGGGGTGACACTCGAAAGCCCAAGTGCTGGTGGTTATCAGCAGCCCCGCCGGACGGGTACCCTGGACTGCGCTGCGGAAGCGTGGGCTGCCCATTCCAACTCGCTCGTAACCGCCGGTGGATCGCACCGTATCCCCGTCCACCTGGAGCAAGCAGCGGTCGCCAGCTCGCCCCTTCTCGAACGCCATCGCCTGATGCTGACGGACGGCGTACCGGGCGAGAACGAACTCGGCCAACTCTGCCCAAGGGCGGCTCCACCAAGAGCCGAACCGCCGGGCGAGTCCGGCAGATACCACAGGCGGTGTGAGGTCCAGGTGCGGGTCGGTGGCGGCGGTGGCGAGCCAGCGACCGAAATTCGTCCCCTCCCAACGGGCGTACCTGCCCAGAGTGGTCGCCAACAGCACCAGCGGCATTGCCAACCCGACAGGGGATGCGAGGTGTTCGTTACTGCGGATCAAATCTTCAAGCCGATCCTCAGCCAGCGGCGACCAACTTGGCACCGCCCGGTCGAGTACCTCACTCGCTGAAAGGTCGAGGGCACCGGCCGGCACACCTACTGCGGCGAACAACCCGGCGGGTGTCGAGCGACCGAACGCCGTGATCTCCACGCCAAACAACTCCGTCAAGACTTCCGAGACAGCAGGCGCATCGAGTGAGGCAACAAGTTGGCACAAGTTCGCGCCGGTCAGTCCGCATCCCCCCAAGTGGGACACGAGCCATGTGAAGATCCCCTCCAGTGCCACACCCAAATAGTGGTGGAAGTAGAACATCCGCCAGCGGGCGGCGACATCAGCGAGCACAGGTGGAATCGTTACCTCGAATCTTGAGTCGTCGCTCACCACCTCGCCGTAGTACACAGCCCCGGAGAACCGCCCTTCGCGGAAGATCCACCCGTCCGACCCAAGTTGTCGAGCCAGTTCCAAGATCAGCAGTAGCGACGTGCGGCGAACGTGGTGGGAGTCACCCGGATTCCGATCAAGCGCGAAGAAGATCGTCCGCAGCAACTCTCGGTCGGCAGCGTCAGCGCCCGCGACTCCGCACAACCCGCCCACCCGTCCGAACTCGTTCAAATCGGCCACGCTACAGGTGCGATTGCGAGCGGCCAGCGGCTCGGTCGCTCCCAACTGTTCGACAGCAGAGCCGTAGCTCTCCGTCACGTTGAGGCCGAGAGGGGAAAGTTCGAGGTCGTCGAAGGAGAACTCGACTTCTGCTTCGTCGTCCGGCAGGTTGCCGTTGGTGACGAACATGCCGAGATTCACGAGCGAGTTGAAATAGATGTCGAGGGCCGGGTTTTTCGAGAAGCGACTCATCCGGCCGAAGTTGGCTTGATCCCGTCCGGTGCGAAACCACTTCTTGGCACTGTTCGTTCCGACGAGCGCCCCTCCGGGGCAGGCCTCCCCTTCGTGGTGAGCGACACAGCCGAGGGTGAGCGCCTGTTCTCGGAGGAAGATGGCGTCCCGAAGACCAAGAGCGAGAGACTTCCCTCGCTCCCGCCGGCGGTAGTCGTCCACACACCACGGCAGGAAGGAGAAGTACCTCGCCCGCGGGGTGACGGAAGTGATGCAGAATAGCAACCGAGCGGCCAGCCGCGCCGACCCGCGGAGGCTCAAGCCGAGTGGGTCCATAACGTCCGTGGTGGGAACGAACTCGCTCCACCGTAGTAGGATCGGGTCGGCAGGGTCACGAGAAGCCATGTGTGGACCTCTGCCGACGTGAGAAAGATTGGGGTCGTGTGGGACCGATCTAGGCGGGGCGGTAGCGTCAGGACATTGTCCGCCGTTGTTTACCCACTCATGCCGATCTTGAAGTCGGACCTCACAAGCCTCCACCTCGACCGTCTGGCCGCGCCAAGTGGGCGTCTCAACTACCACCTCCGCCCTCCCGATTCATCCCGCTGCCGCGGGAGTGTCATTAGAATGTTATCAGCTCTGTTTATCCAATCTGCGGGAGAAGAATCGACATCTGTTGTCGGTGGTTGGTCAGCCACCGAACATTGGTTGCGTAGTCGGGGCAGTGCGATCGCACAATCAGCCAGAAGCGGGTTTCGTGTGTCGGTTCGATGAGATGGGCCAGTTCGTGGATCACGATGGCGTGGAGCGAGCCGAGGGGGGCCATCACAAGCCGCCAGTTGAACGACAGGTTCCGCAGCCGAGAGCAGTTGCCCCACTTCGTTCGCTGCCCGCGGATGTACATCCGGTTCGGCGTCCGTTTCATGACTTTCGACCACACCCCCACTCGCTCCCCAATCACCCGCCGGGCTTGCCGCCGCAGCCACCGCTCCACCGCGGCGACGACATCCACACCGCCACCTTCCGGCACAGTCACGGCCAACCCACGCTCGTCCCGTTGAACCACCGCGTACCGTCGGTGGGTTTCGGCCGTCACAATGCGAACGGGGACGCGCTCCCCGCCGAACAGCACCCCCCGCCGTTCTGCGTCGGCCGACTGACGGCGGATGCCACCGAGCGCTTCCACCCGATCCAGTTGCCGCAGCACCCACGCCGACCGTTCGACCAGCACCTCGGCCGCTCGCTCCGACGGGATCGACCGCGGCAGGATCACCACAACTCCATCTGGGCCGACGCGGATGCGAACCTGCTTCCCTGCCGGCGAGATAACAACCGAGTATCCCACCATCCGGCCGGCAAGCGTGATGGTTCGCAACTCCCCTTTCGCCCGGTTCATGCCACCGCCCTCGCCAACTCCTCCATCGCGTCTGTCAAAAACTTCGGCTCGTCCTCATCCTCCGGGCACAGCTTCAGCGCGTCCAGTTCTGGTTGCCAGCACGCCGCCATCAGCGCCGTCCGCAGTTTCTTCTTCCCGCCGGCGGTGTCCGACCACCCGGCCACCAGTGCCTTCTGCCGGCGGAGTTGTTCGCCGATCCCGCGGGCCGCATTCACCTGCGCCTCTCGGTCGGCGTGGTCGGCGAACCCGCGGACCACCGTGAACAGCGCGTAATCGCCGGGGGCGGTCAGCCCCAACTGTTCCGGCTCGTCCTTCAGCTCGTTGAACGC
The DNA here is from genome assembly GCA_031414395.1 of Fimbriiglobus sp. Classification (GTDB taxonomy): domain Bacteria; phylum Planctomycetota; class Planctomycetia; order Gemmatales; family Gemmataceae; genus JALHQU01. Next base: position 1,276 of record JANNVG010001125.1, on the reverse strand, counting down.
GGCGACCAAATCCTCCAGGTCGGCGAGGCTCCGGCTCAGGTCGGCCGTCTTGTCCGCGATCAGCCGCTGCAACCGCTCGCCGAGCAGCCGGTAGGCGAACCCGCCGGGGGTGTCGATTAACTCCCGTGTGAGCGCGTCCACCATCTCGGCGGCGCGGTCCTCGGCGGTGGGCAGTTGGCGGGCCTTCGCCAGGTAGTCGGCGTCGATCTTGTACACCGGGGTGGCGGTCATCACTTCGGCGAAGGTGGCGTTGTCCCGGATCAGCTTCCGCGTCTTCGCCCCCAGTTCCTCGAACGTATTGTCGATCCGGTCCTTCCGCCGCCGGCAGCCGACGTACACCGCGCACAGCGCCGCGTACTCCTTGCGGTGCGGGTACAGGCACTCGTCCGGGGAAAGCGCCTCCCAGAGTGTTTCCAGGTGCCGGAAGTCGTCCTTGAACGCCTTCCACGCCTCTTCGGACTGCAACTGGGTCCGGCAGGCGGTGAGGCAGCCCTTCGTATCGTCCAGCGCGATGCCGGCGATGTGTTCCCGGCACTTCGCCACCGCCGCCGGCACCTGCTCCTTCAGCTTCTCCCACTCGATGGCCGCCTCCTCCACCTCGCTCTCGTCGAAGTTGAGCGCCGCCTGCAAATTCTGGAACACGCCGAAGAAGTCCATGATCAGCCCGTTCAGCTTGCCCAAGTCGGCGCATGGGCGGTTGGTGCGGGCCATCGCCTGAAGGAGCGTGTGGTCGCGGATCGGCTTGTCCAGGTACATCACCTGCTCCACCGGGGCATCGAAACCAGTCAGCAGCTTGTCGCACACGATGAGGATTTTGAGCGCCGGTCGCCACGCCTCGCGGTCGTCGCCATACAGTTTGCGGTTCCACGCCTCCCACTCGGCCGGCTTCAGCTTGAAGTACCGCAGCAACTCGTCCGTCGTGTCCTTGTCGCGGTGGTGGCGGGTGAGGTGTTCGTCGGTGTCGTTGAACCCGGCCGAGATCACCACGTCCGACAGCCCCTCCGCCTCCCGCTTCGACATCCCGCCGCGGATCAGCGCCTCGTCGAGCATGTCCTTGTACCGCCCGGCGGCGTCCCGGTCGATGGCCACCAGTTGCGCCTTGAACCCGTTCGGGTCGGGGTGTTCGAGGAAGTGCTCGACGGCGTGGGCGATCACCTTCCGCATCCGATCCGGGTTGTTCGCCAACTGCTTCCAGTTCGCTTCCTCCTTCTGAACGAAGTCTTTCACCTCCTCCTCTTCCGCCTCCATCTGCTCGCACATCCGCTCGAAGCCCACG
>JANNVG010001124.1:0-5178 GCA_031414395.1 Fimbriiglobus sp. | reverse complement strand
AATATTATGTTGTCGGCCGGGCTGGGCGGCACATGGGCCGCGCCGGCCACTGCCGCACCTACCGGGTTGCGAACCGGAACAGCACTTCGGCCGCTTGCTCCACCTGACTCAACTCCACCCACTCGTCTTTCGTGTGCGCCTGGGCGATGTCGCCGGGGCCGAACACCACCGCCGGGATGCCCGCCTGCCGGATGGTGCTGGCGTCCGTGCCATACGGCACGGCGTGGATCTCGTGCCGGCCGACCACCGCGTCGATGGTCGCACCCAGTTTCGTCACCCACTCGTCGCCGCCGTCGGCCGGGAGCGCCGGGCAGTCGAGGCTCGGCGTTGTGGTGATCGGGAAGTCAACTCCCGGCCACGCTCGCATGAACCGCGACACGTCTTCAATCGCTTCCGCCCCGCTCTCGCCCGGTAGCAGGCGGCGGTCGAGGTGAATCGAACACTTGTCCGGCACGGTGTTCGGACTCACCCCGCCGTGAATCAGCCCGACGCTCAGCGTGGCCGGGCCGAGCTGCGGGTGAACCGTCGTCGCTTGCAGTCGCTTGGCGTACTCCTCCACCGCGGCCAGCACCTTCGCCATGCGGTAGACCGCGCTCACCCCCCGTTCGGGGGCCGAACTGTGACACGCCACGCCGGTGGTGCCGAGCGTCCACCGCACGACGCCCTTGTGCTGGCGCACGATGTTCAGCCGCGTCGGTTCGGCCACCACCGCGAAGTCGGCCCTCACGCCGCTCCGCATCAGGTGTTGCACGCCGAGGAAGGTGTGCTCCTCGTCCACGGTGAAGGCGAGTGTGACCGCCGTCGAGCCCGGCGGCTTCTCCGCCACCAGCCGGCGGAACGCGCCGAACATGGCCACCCCGCCGGCCTTCACGTCGCACGCCCCGCGGCCGTACAGCTTGCCATTTTCAATCCGTGCGGCGAACGGCTCGACCGTCATGCCGTCCACCGGCACCGTGTCCATGTGGGCTTCAAACAGGAGCGACGCGACGGGCGACGGTGGAAGATATCGGGCGACAATGTTGTCGCGGCCGGGGGCGACCGACTGGCGTTCGACGGCCACGCCGAGTGCGCGGAGGTGCCGTTCCCACACGTCGGCTACCCGCCCTTCGCCACACAGGTGCGGGGGGATGTCGGTGCGGCCCATCGGGTTGACCGACGGCGTGCGGACCAGTTCGGTCAGGAGGTCGGACAGGGGGAGCATGGGGATAGTGTAGGGGCGGTCGATGTTCGCCGCGAGCGAGAGGTCGAACCGCTTCAGCGACTTGTTAGCCCGACGCGCGAGCGAGGGGCCAGAGACCTGTTCGTGACGAAGAAACCAGTCGAAGGGCGCGCATCGGTTCGCTCTTGTCCGCGAAAGTCGCTGGCCCCTCGCTCGCGCGTCGGGCTAACAGGCTGCTGGCTTCGTGTCACTCACCGAGTGGCCGTCGCGTCGCTGGCCCCTCGCTCGCGCGTCGGGCCAACAGGTCGAAGATGTGCCGTGCCGGGGGGTGAGGTTTCTTCTACAACAGCGGCGGTGTCGGCGGGGCGTTTAGAATTCTGCTGCAAAGCAGTTGGCCGATGTTGCGTCGGCCGAGCGCATGGCTCGCCATGCTCCCCAGCGACGGCTGTTCCAGGTCCGCTATCACCGGAGGGGTAATTCCCCGCCGAGCGGTCTGGACCAACCTCGCGGATCGCGGTTCCGCTCAGCGGGGAATTACCCCTCCGGTGGCGGACCCGTGAGCCTTCGGTGTCCCAGGTGGAGAGGTAGACGTACACGTCCGACGCCACGCCGGGCCGAGAGGGGCGACCTTCCCGGCCCGGTGTCATTTCCCGAGGCCCGCCCGTCATGTGGACGCGACTGACCGACGCCCGCTTCCTCACCTGGGTGATGGTGATCGGCGGGCTGATCCTCCGCGTGTGGCACTACGTCGCCAACCACAGCATCTGGTACGACGAGTCCGTGCTACTGGTGAACGTGATGGACAAGGACTTCGCCGGGCTGCTCGGCCCGCTGCACCACGCCGTCGCCGCCCCCCCGCTGTTCGTCTGGCTGCTGAAGTTGATCCACGTCACCGTCGGCGACGTGCCGTACGTGTGGCGGGCGGTGCCGTTCGTGTCCGGCGTGGTCGGGCTGCTGTTGACCGTACCGCTCGCCCGCAAGCTGTTCGACCCGCCGGCGGCGGTGCTGGCCGTCGGGCTGGTGGCCGTGTCGGATTGCGCCGTCTGGCTCGGCTGCTGCGTCAAGCCCTACGCCGGCGACGCGGCCATCGTCACCGCCCTGTTGCTCTACTTGAAAGCGACGGACGGCTGGCCGGTGGCGAAGCGGCTGCTACTCCTCGCCGCGCTCGCCCCGCCGGTGCTCTGCTTCTCGTACACATCGGTGTTCGCGTTTGGCGCGCTGATGTTGGCGATGCTGCCGGCCGTGTGGCGGAGCGGCCCGCGGGGGTGGCTGGCGTGGCTGCTCGCGGGTGCGGCGGTGGGCGGCACGCTGGCGGTGCTGTACTTCGGCCCGATGAAAGAGCAGCGCGACTCGAACCTGTTCCGCGAGTGGAAGCCGTACATGACCGACTTCGAGGACCCGGCCGGGCTGCCCTTCTGGCTGCTCCGCTCGTTCCTCGGCGTGTGCCAGTTCGCGTGCAACCCGTCCGGGTTCGTGCTCGGGCTGCTCGCCCCGCTCGGCGTGTGGGGGCTGTGGAAGAACGGCCGACGGGAGATGGCGATTGCGTGCGTCGGCATGTTCGTGCTGGCGCTCGTCGCGGCCGGGATGAAGGCGTACCCGTTCGGCCAGAGTCGGCTGTCGTTCTTCCTGTCGCCGGCGGTGATCGTCCTCGGCACGGCGGGCGTGGGTGAAGTGATCCGCTGGCGGCGGCCCGTCGGCGTCGGGCTGGCCGTGCTGCTGGTGGCGGTGGGCGACGGGCTGTCGCTGTATCACCTGGTGCGGCCGTGGCCGGTGCCAGACGCCGCGGCCATTCACCGGCACGTGCAAACACACCGTCAACCGGGTGACGTGATCCTGAGCGACGACGCCAGCACCGCCCCGGAGGACGCCTCCCGCGGCAACTACCTGTACTTCTTCTTCGGCGAGTTGAAGCCGCTGGCGGCCGGCGCGGACGTGCCTCTCGGCGGGCGGGCGTGGGTGGTGATGGACCACTACACGCCGGACGAGCGGCGGCACTACATCAACGAGCGGCTCGTCCCACTCGGGTTCGAGTTGACGGAGGCGTTCGAACTCGGCACGGAGTCCGACCCCGGCGCCCAAGCCGCTGCCTACGTGTACGTGCGGAAGAAGTGACTGCCGCCTGGCGCGCCGGGTCATTCGGCCAGCGTGCGGGGCAGGCCGTACATCGCCTTCGCCGGCGGCGGCACGCCCAGGAATTTGGCGACAATCGGGGCGGCGTGAAGCGGGGCCACCGCTTCTTCCCGCACCCCGCCCTTCACCCCCGGCCCGTACACCAGCAGCGGCACGTGCGTGTCGTAGGCGTGCGGGGCGCCGTGCGTGGTGCCGGTGAAGATCTTGCTCGTCGAGTTCGGCGCGTTCAGCAGGTGGTACGGCGACAGCACCACGTACACGTCCCCGCTCCGCTCCGGGTGGTACGCCAGCCGCACCCGCTCCAACTCCGGATCCGGCTTGTGCGTGATGACCTCCGCGATCCGCGCGGCGGTGTACGCGGCCTGTACGCCGTCTTGCGTTTCCAGCCACTTGGCCAGTTCGGCGGCCACCGTCGCCACCGGCACCTTGTGGTCAGCCGCCACCTTGTGATTCAGGTAGAAGTACGGCGGGCTGGGCACCTCGATCCACCCCTTCGTCGTGGACTTGTCGTCCGACGTGTTCGGCTTGCCGAACTTCTCCCGCAGGTGCAGTTCGGCCCCCGTCAGCAGGGCCAGCCCCGGCACCCGCTTGGCCCCCTTCGCGTCCGGGTAGCGTTCCGGGTGTTTGGCGGCGAACTCGGGCAGCGGGCAGATGCCGTGGTCGGCCGTCAGGACCACCGCGTACTTGCCCTCCCCCACTTTGGCGTCGAGGTGGGCCAGCAGCCCGGCCAGCACCGCGTCGCTCCGCAGGGTGCAATCCAACACCTCGTGCGAGTCCGGCCCCCATGTGTGGCCGATCAGGTCGTTCGACGAGAAGCTGACGGTCAGCAGGTCCGGCTCGTCGTCGGCGCCAAGGTGTTCGGCGTCGATGCACGTCTTGGCGAAGTCGAGCAGCAGTTCGTTGCCGAACGGCGAGCAGGCGAGCGCGTCGTAATACTTCGCCCCGGCCTCCTTCACCGAGTCGAACGGCGTGCCGTCCTTCTCCTTCCCGCCGAACATCGGGTGCGGGAACGTCACCCCCTGCCCGACCCCCGCGGCCTCGCCGTCGCCCTTGTCCGGCCCGGCCAGCTTGTCGTAGTTCAGGTCGGGCCGCACCCGCACCCAGTCTTTGCCGAAGTACGCCTCGGGTTTGCCAGAGGAGTTGAACTCGGCCACCCACTTGGGCACGGCGTCGGCGTAGTAGGTGCTGGTCACGAACCGGCCGTCGAACCAGAACGCCCCGTCCGGCCGCTGACCGCTGGGAAGGATGGCCGAGCGGTCCTTGAGCGACACGCCGAACACCTTCCCCCGCCCGCCGGTGTACTGTTTCAACACGTCGGCCACGGTCGGGGCGAGCAAGCGCGTCGGGGAGCCGGCGTAGCGGAAGCTGCGGGTGGCGGCTTCTTCACCCTTGACGGCGGCGGGCGGGGACGGCACCAGTTCGAACCGCGACTCGCCGGCACAGTACACGTCGCCCTTCTGCTTCCGGTCGTACCACTCGTTGTTGACGAGGCCGGTGGTCGCCGGCGGCGCGCCCGTCAGCATGGCCCCGTGCCCCGGCCCGGTGGAGGTGATGGCGTACGGGTAGTGGCAGTGGGTGAACCACGCGCCGTCGTCTTGCAGGCGGCGGAAGCCGTCGCTGCCGAAGTGCTCCCGCCAGTCCGGCCGGGCGATCAGGTCGGCCCGCAGTTGGTCGAACACCACCAGCACCACCAGCCGCACTTCCGGCTTCGCGTTCAGTTCCGGAGTCGGTGCCGCGGCCGGTTCCGTGTCGCCCAGCACGAGCGCGAGCGTGACTCCAGCGATCACCACCCCGAGGGCGACGACCGACGCGGGCAGGAAGCGTTCGACGGGGTCGGACATGGGGGCACCTGCGACACGGCATTTCGGGAGCGCGGGCGTGCCCCCCCC
>JANNVG010001123.1:0-5132 GCA_031414395.1 Fimbriiglobus sp. | reverse complement strand
TGTGAAACCGACGGACTCACGTCGCGCCGTTCGCCTGATGCTGTGAACTGTCGTCGGGCCTCGCGGTCCTTCGGACCTGCTCGACCGCGACCTACACACCCTTCCGCCGGCCAGCACATCGGGTACAATCTCGGTTCCACGGGGCCTTAGCTCAACGGTCAGAGCAGGGGACTCATAATCCCTTGGTTCTGGGTTCGAATCCCAGAGGCCCCATTGGTGCAATCCGATGCACCCGAGTGCAGTTCTGCGAAAACACCCTCGATTTCTGGCATTTCTTCCGGTCGGAATGGGAGAGAAACCAACCCCTCAGTCGTGCAAGGGAGTGCAACCGAATGCGACTCGTTGCACACGGCTTGTGCAACAGCGTGTGCAACACTCGGGGAGGTGGTGAGCACCAGCGGGGGAAGTGTTGTCACCGCTTCGACGAGGTCAGTGTGACGCTTGTGCATGTAGCGGGCGGTGAGTACCGGCGTACTGTGCCCGGCGAGTTCCTGAACGGTGCGCAGGTCCACCGTCCGCCCCAGCATGGTCAGGTACGAATGCCGCAGGGCGTGGAAGTCAGCGTAGAGTGGGCCTTCCGTGCCAGTAACGGAGTACGGGATGTCGGCGGTTGCGAGGTCAGCCCGTAGCATCTCGGCAGCACGATCTATCCACGTCCCGCCCCACACCACTTCCCCGGCCGGCTTGCCGCGAGTGTACGCACGCAGCTCGCCCGCCACGTCCGCCGGGATCGGTTGCACCTTCACCTTCCGCGACTTGTTGAACCGGGCGGCGAGCGTGACGGTGCCCGCGGCGAAGTCGAAGTCGGCCGGCGTCAGGTGGGCCAGGGCATTCGCCCGGAAGCCGATGCCGGCGGCGGCCAGGTAGAGGGTGTAGCGGGCTTGACCGTCCAGCCCGCGGAACACGTGATGACTGGTGCGGGCGGCGTCGAACAATCGACGGAGTTCGTCGGCTGTCAACTCCCGCCGAGCGCGGCGGGTGTCGAGGGCCGTGTTGAGCAACTCAAGGGTGTCCATCGGGTTCGCGCCGATCCGCTTCGCCTTCACCAGCCAGCGGAAGAACCCGCGTGCCGCCCGTGTGTAGTGGTTCACCGTTTCCGGCCCGCACCCCTTCGCCCGGTTCGCGGCCAGCGCTTCCACCGTCGCCCGCGGGTAGCGGCGGGCCTTCCCGTTCCCGGTGGCGGGCAGGTTCAACCGGCGGATCAGGTTCGCCACCGCCGTCCCGCTGACGCCGAGCAGTTCCGCCACTTGGCCGGGCGTGAACACCTCGCCTTCAGGGATAGCGGCCGGCGTACTTCCCCGGCGGAGCGCGTTCAGCCACTTCGACACCTTCGCGGGGTCGGCGTCCGCCAGGAACTCGAACCGACACCCGCCAAACATCGCCTTCAACTGGCGAATCGTTTTCGAGACGTGGTCGGCGGTGTCGCCCTTCGCTGTGAGGACGGCGGCGTAGTCGGCGAGGTGGTCGGCGAGCGGGCGGCGGACGTGTTCCTCCTGCGGGTCGAACAGCCCCAGCCGCTTCCGCTCGGCCACCGCCGCCAGCTTGTTCAGCTTGGCTTGTGCGACCTGTTTGTCCGCGGTGTCGAGCTTCACCGGCACCCACTTCCCGTTCACGTCCTTCACCTTGCCGTACCACTTCGACGCCTTCGCCCGGTAGCGCGTCCCGTCGGCCGTCAGCGGGTAGAGCACATCCCGCCCGCGCGAGTCCTTGACCCGCACGTGCGGCCTCCCCTTGTGGGTGACGAGCACGGCGTCGGCCGGAACGGGGCGGGTGACGGTGGGTTTGAACAGGCTGGCCATCGGGCGCGTCTCCGGGTCGGGTGTTGAGGTTAACGGTCGTCGGCCACGGGGTCAAACGCGGGGGGCGGTTTCCGCGCCGGCTTCCCCACGTCCGCCGCGGCGAACAGGTCGGGCAGGTCGAGGCGGGCGACGGGGTGGAGTCGCTCCCACACGGCCGTGCCGCCGACGGCGAGCAGCCCGACGGTCGGCGGGATCAGGGCCGCCGGGTCGAGGACGACGGTTCGGCCGGTCGCGGGATCACACCCGTACCACCGCTTCCCCGCCAACACCGCCAGCACCCCGGTGTGGAGCACTTCCAGACGAACGGCCAGGGGGTCGGGCGGGTCGGCGGCGAACACCAGTCCCGCCCCGTCCACGTCCGGCTCACACCCGGCTGCCCGCAGGGCGGTGAGCAGCACGGTGGTGGTCATGCCTCACCCCCTTCCGACCCGCCCGCCCGCTCGCGGCGGGTGTAGCGGCCACCTGGGAGGAACTTCCGCTTGCCCTTCGGCGGTTCGGGCGGGGCGGGGTTGGCGTCGGTGACGCCCGGCCGACAGCCGACAAAAGCCGACGCATCCCCGGTTTCCCCTGAGAACGTCGGGGCCGGCGGGGTGGCACCGACGGTGGTGTCGGCGCGGGTGTGGAGCACGAACAGCGGGCCGGCGGGCCGACCGCCGGTGTCGGCCGCGGGTTCCGCCCACGTGCCGTACCCCGCACGGACCAGCGCGTCGAGCGCCGCTTCCGCCGCGGTCGTCGTCGCGTACTTCCGGTTGCTCCGTTGCAACTCGCGCGGGGTCGCCCACCCGTTCCGCGGCGGTCGCTTCACCCACTCGGCCAACTGCCGCGACCGGCGGCCCTCCGGCGTCTCGGCGAGCGTGGCGTACACCCGCTCGGCCTCGCCGACGAACCAGCGGGCGAGCGCCTCCCCCGCCGCCATCGCCTCGTCGCTCACGCTCCCCCGGCCGGGGTCGCGGCCGGCGGCGGCCTCACTCACGCACCACCACACGAGCGCCAGCCGCACGGAGAACCGCACCGCCTTCGGCATCACCGCCGCCATCGGCCCGCCGTCGATGTCCGCGGCGGTCGCGGCGAACTCGTCGTTCAGCCGCTTGAACCGCTCCAGGGCGGCGACCTCCAGCCGCACGGCGGTCGGGCCGTTCCGCGGGTCGAACGGCAACTTGCGGAGGGCGTCGAGGACCGCCGCGAACTGCCGTTCGGCTTCGCACGACAGTTCGGCGTCGCTCCACTTCGGGCAGTGCTTCGGCGGGTAGGCGAACCCGATGCGGGCGGCCAGCCCGCTCTCGATGAAGGCGGGGTCGTTCAGGGTCCGCGCCAGCACCCCCGGCTGAATGCCGCCGGCGACGGCCACGAACGCGCGGTCGGACTCCACCTCCTTCGGCTCGCCCGTCCGCCGCATGTACCGCACCGGGCCGGCGTCGAACATGCTCAACCAGTTCGGCATGTCCGACCCGCCCTGCTTGGCCTTGTACTGCGAGAACGACGACAGCCACCCGTCGGCCTCGTCCCGCAGCACGGCCAACCCCCGCGGCGAGGTGGCGGTCTCCACGGTCAGGCGTTCGATGGTGGTGTCGATCACCGCGAACCGCGCCCGCGCGGGCCGGACGGGTTCCTGCTCCGGGTCGGGGTTCTCCTGCCCCTCCCACGCGGCCAGGTCCGCCTGGTATCGCTGCATGGCGACACGGTGTTCGTCCTTCAGTTGACGGTCGATGCCGAACGCCCGGTTCGCGGACGGGGTGAAGGCGGGCGACTTGCCCGTCCCACTGTCACCCACGCACAGCAGCCAGAGGAGCGGCGGCTGTTCGTACCCCCGTTTCGTCCGGACGGTGAGCGCGTTCCCGACGGCGGCCCCGGCCACCACCAGCGCGGGCAGGGCGGCGAACGCCGGGTCGCAATCGACCGACGCGGCCACCTCCGCGACGAACTCCCGCAGCACCGGCGGCAGGGCGTGAACCGGGAACGGCTGGTACTCCGGAATCGGCGGCGGTGCGGGCGGCTGTCGTTCGGGGGCGGAAACGGCTTCGGTGTTCGCTTCCAGGTGTTCCCGCAGTTTCGCCCCGCGGTCCGGCCAGGGCGTGCCCGCCCGGTCGTCGGCGGTCAGCCACTGGCGCACGTCCTTCGCCCCGGCCGGCGGGAAGGCGACGGGCACCGGCCGGCCCAGCTTCGCGGCGAGCGTGGCGGCCACCCTCACCGCCCCGTCCCGCCCCGGCCAACTGCCGTCCGCCTTCGGGTCGTTCTCGCCCACGACAACGATGCCGCGGCCGTTCGGCCACCTCGCCAGCAGCACGGCGAGCCGGTCCGCCCCGCCGGAGTTGCTCGGCCGGCCGACGCCGCACACCCCGGCGTGCGTCAGAGCGAGCGCGTCCGACGGGCCTTCCACCACGAACAGCGGGCCGCGATTGTGGTCCCATCCGGCGGGCAGCGTCAGCCCGCGCTGCCCGCCCGCGTGGAACGCCTTCGACCCGTCGCGGAACCGCCGGCCGAGGCCGACCACTCGGCCGGTGCCGTCGCACTCGAGGAACGTCCACGCCGTGCCGTCCCAGCCGACCGGCGGCGAGGCCAGTGCGACCGCCGGCAGGCGGAGGGCGTCGGCCAGTTCCTGCCGCAGTGCGTCGGTGAGGGCGGCGGCGAACCGCTCGGCCTCGGCCGTCCAGTCCTTCGGCGGGGTGGGGTTCACCTTCAGGCTGGGCGGGCGGCGGGGGTGGCTGGGCGTCCGCTCCACCTTCCGGTAGCTGCCGAAGGTGTCGTCGTTCGCCACCTGCTTCCACTCGGCCGAGTCGTACACGTCCCCACGGCAGAAGTGCAACCCGTCGGCGGTGACGCTGCACCCCTTCGAGCCGGAACCGCACACCGGACACGGGTTCCCGGCGTTGAACCGGGTACTGACTTCGGATACGCTCACGGTGTGGACTCGCGGTGACAGCCCGGTGTCACTGCCGCTCGTGGGCCGATCCTCAACCTGCCAGGGCGAGGGGATCGGCCCGCGGCGTTTCCGGGCGGGGTTGGGGGTCAGGTCACTTCGCCTTCTTGATCCGCGCCCACGTCTCGCGGTCGGGCGAGCCGGCATCCAGCCAGCGGCGGACTTCGGCCACGTTCCACAACACCCGCCCGCCCAGCTTGAACGGCTCGGGGATCAGCCCGCCGCCGCTCAGCTTCCACACGTTCCGCTCGCTGGTGCCGAGCAAGTCGGCCAAGTCCTCGGCACCGACGGCCAGCGGGTCGGCGGGCGGGGCCGACCGGAGCAGGTCGCGGACTTCGGCCAGCAGTTTGCACACGTCGCCCAAGTCGGCGGTGGTTGTCATCGGGGGCACTCTCGGAGTGGGGGTGAGTTGGTCA
>JANNVG010001122.1:0-2287 GCA_031414395.1 Fimbriiglobus sp. | reverse complement strand
CGAGCAGAGCACAAAAATCCGGTCACCCCGCGAGGGTCAGTTCCTTCGGCTTGGCGGCCAGCCGCTTCGCCGCTTCGACGGCCGGCTTGTCGTCGATCAGGTTGTAATACACGTCGCGCTGCTTCGGCTCCCACCCGGCTTCGGTGATGCACCGGCGGATCTGCTCCAGTGTTAAATGATGCACCGTGCCGGCACTCGCCACCACGTTCTCCTCGATCATCAGGCTGCCCATGTCGTTCGCGCCGAAGAAGAGCGCGACCTGACCAATCTTCGCACCTTGTGTGACCCACGAACTCTGAATGTTCGGCACGTTGTCGAGATAGAGCCGGGCGACGGCCTGCGTGCGCAGGTACTCGAACGCCCCGACTTCGGGGTAGTGGCTCATCTTGTGGCCGGGCTGCATGGTCCAGCAGATGAACGCCGTGAACCCGCCGGTCTCGTCTTGCACGCCGCGGATGCGGTCGAGGTGTTCGATCCGCTCGGCGTCGGTCTCGATGTGCCCGAACATCATGGTGGCCGAACCCTTCCCGCCCAGGCGGTGCCACACGCGGGTCACTTCCAGCCACTCGTCCGTCAGGGCTTTGTTCTTGGTCAACTCCTTCCGCACGCGGTCCACCAGGATTTCCCCGCCGCCACCGGGCAGGCTGCCGAGGCCCGCGTCCTTCAACCGCCGCAGCACCGTTTCGAGCGGCAGCTTGTTCAGCTTGCTGAAGTGCCAGATCTCCGGCGGGCTGAAGGCGTGCAAATTCACGCTCGGGAACTTCGCCCGCAGGTCGCGCAACAGCTCCTCGTACCACTCCAGTTTCAGGCTCGGGTGCATCCCGCCCTGCATCAGGATTTGATCCCCGCCCAGCGCGATGGTCTCTTCGACCTTCTGGTACAGCTCCGCCCGCGACAGCACATACGCATCCGCGTCGGTGCCCTTGCGGTAGAAGGCGCAGAAGTCGCACACCGCGGCGCACACGTTGGTGTAGTTGACGTTGCGGTCGATGTTGTACGTGCGGTACGGCTCGGGGTGCAGTCGCGTGGTGACGGCGTGGGCGGCGCGACCCAGCTTGTGTAGGTCGCGGCAGGCCATGAGTGCTTCGCCGTCGGCGCGGGTCAGCCGCACGCCGTCAACGGCTTTGCCCAGGATGTGGTCGATGGTATCGGACAAGGTCCACCCCCTGCGGAGCCAGGTTCAACTCGGACGTCAGTTGGTAGTATCGCCGCAATCCGGCCAGTTCGGGTTCGCCCAGGTCGTAGCGGATGATGGTGTCGAAGTACCGGCGGCAGTAGCCGGGGTCGAGGCCGAGGGCTTTGGCTTCGCGTTCGGCGATCACCCCGGCGCGGCTCAGGCCGTACTTCTTGGCCTTCACGAAGGCGTGTTCGGCTTCACCCAGATCGACACCCGGCCGCACGGCCCACACGGCGAACACCATCGGCAGGCCGGTGCGGTCGAACCACTCGGCGCCCAGGTCGTAGCTGAACTCGAACCCCGGCAGGCACGCTTTCATCGCCCGGTCGCCGATGAGCAGCACGGCGTCGGTGGCGGTGGCGTTCGGGTCGGCGGTGATGGGCAGCGGGTGGTATTCGGGCACCGCTCCCTGGCGGTCGCGGCTCGTCAACAGCACCTTCGTCAGTGCCGCACTCGTGCGGCTACCCTCGTCCAGGCTGACGCTGCGGATCCGGTCCCACGGCACGCGGCTGAACAGCGTCACGCTCAACACCGGCCCGCGGCTGCTAATGCCGCACCCCGGCACCATGCTGTAGGTCTTCGCCCGGAAGAACTCGACCACCGGGATCAGCCCGACATCCAACTCGCCTGCGGCCATCTGGTCGGCCAGCTTGCTGGGCAGGTCGAGCGACAACCGCACGTTCGGCGCGAACTGCGTCAGCCCTTCGATGAGGGGCTTGGTGTTCAGGTAGTTGACCGCGCCGACGCGGAGCATGGGGCACCCGTGGTGGGACCGTTACTTTACGAACCGCGGGTGGGTGGGAAGCGCAACCGCCGTGCCGCCCCTCGTTCCCACGCTCCGCGTGGGGACGGGGCCTGGGACGCTCCGCGTCCCTTCTCCGAACCACCGGCGCGGAGCGTCGAGGACGCCGTTCCCACGCGGAGCGTGGGAACGAGGAATGTCCGCACAGGCCAGCGGCCCTCGCTCGCGCGCCGGGCTAACAAACGCACAACACCCGCCGGTGAGGGCTACGAAACTGGAACCGGGAACCGAGTGACCCGGTGTGGTCAACCCCACCCCGTCACACCCGTCCCCGATACAGTTAAACCGGTAACTGGGGGACCCGGTCC
>JANNVG010001121.1:0-2972 GCA_031414395.1 Fimbriiglobus sp. | reverse complement strand
CGACGACGCCCAATCCCGCAGGCGGGTGTGGATGAGTTCGCACAGTTCGGGGGTGCTGACGGGTTCTGGCAGTAAACCTACCCCCCCGGCCCCCCTCCCTGGGAGAGAAGGGGGAGCAGGACACTCCCCCCCCTTCTTCCCAGGAAGGGGGGGCCGGGGGGGGTAGGTTTGGTTCCAGAGCCGGTGTCCACCGCCGAACTGTGCGAACTCATCCACACCCGCCTGCGGGATTGGGCGTCGTCGGCCGGCGTGCCGCGCGACTGTCCGCTGGTCGAACTGTTCCGCAGCCTGAGCACGCTCGACCCGGCCCCGACGGTCGGCCAGTTCCACGACGCCTTGCGGCAACTGCACGCCGACAGCCGCATTTATTTGCACCCGTGGACCGGCCCGCTGTACGCCCTGCCCGAACCGGCGGTGGCCCTGTTGGTCGGCCACGAGATCGCGTATTACTCTTCGCTTCGCTCCGCCGTGAGTCACCAGTCATTAGTCACCAGTCATTAGTCCGGTTCGTCATCACTTGCGGACTTCTGGTGTCGGCACTGATGACTCATGACCAATGACTAATGACTTCCCCGGAGGTTACGGATGACCGCCACCCTGACCCGCCCCGCCCCGACCGCCGTTGCCAACCCCCGCGAGTACCTGAAGCGGGCGGGCAACCCGTTCCGCAACTACTTCGCCCGCAACCCGGACGACGACGTCTGCGCCCGCTACCACGTCCCCGAGCTGTTCGCCGCCGAGCGCGACCTGCTGCACGCCATCATCGACCTGTACCGCTACGACCCCATGGCCCACTCGGAAGTGGTGCCGGTGCTGGGAAACAAAGGCGCGGGCAAGACGCACCTGCTGCACAGCATCAAGCACGGCAGCGGCGGGCAGTGGCAACTGCTGGTCACGCCGGGGGTGTTCCAGAAGGACACCGACTTCCTCGAATACCTGCTGTTCCAGATCATCGACACGCTGCTCGGCGGGGGCAAGCAGAAGGGCTGCCGGCCGATGGAGTACGTGGGCGACCAACTGGTGCGGCGGCAACTCGGGCTGGCGATCCGGGATTTGCAGCCGGCCGACAAGGTGGAACTGTTCCCCCCGCCGGGGCTGGGCCGGTGGGCGCGGCGGCTGGGCCTGGGCACCACGCAGGCGAGCGAGCGGGCCGAGTGGCTGATCGAAAACCTGTCGGGGTACGCCAACTTCGCCCGCGTGCCCATGCCGCTGACGCAGGCGCTGAGCGGGGCCGGCCTCACCCCGCAGCGGGCCTACGACCTGTGCGCCGCCTACGCCGCCCGCACCGAGCCGCACAACGCCGCCGGCCTCATCCGCCGGAACGTGCTGAACGGGTTTGCGAAAGCGGTGCTGCTGAACGACGAGTCCGAGTTGGCCAGCTTCCTCACCTACGGGTTCGCCGAACTCGACTTCAACGTCAAGCCGGGCCGCCAAGACTTGGTGCTGCAATTGTTCAAGGTGCTGACGGACGTGTTCCGCGGGCTGAAGATCCCCGTGGTGGTGGCGTTCGACCAACTGGAAGACTTGCTCCTCGCCCGCCGCAACGACGACGTCCACCGCACGGCCGAAGCGTTCTTCGCCGGCATCGTGCAGGTGATGCACCAGATCGACGGCCTGTGCTTCCTCATCTTCGCCGAGCGGGGGCTGTGGAACCGCTTCGTGCCCAGCCTGGACGGGTACATTCAGGACCGCCTGAACAACCCCGTTCACGTGCCGAAGTTCGGCACGGTGAAGGCCCTCCGCCTGGAGGCCCCGCCGGTGGAACTGGTGCGCCGCGTGGTGGAAGCCCGCCTGCGGCCGGTGCTCGACGAACTGCCGAACGCCGCCGACTACCCCGGCCTGTACCCGTTCGCCGGCGAGCAGGTGGACCGCGTGGCCCGCACCGAGCCGACCCTGCGGGACATGCTGCAACAGTACCGCCACCTGTTCGACCACATGATCTACGGCCCGGACGACACGGCACTCAACGAGCCGCGACCGCAAGGGAGCGGATTCACCACCGACCAACCGCGCCCGCAGTCGAGCGGGCTGATGAACCGCATCACCGCCTTCGGCGACTTCTCCGCCGTGCTGCCGACGCGGGCCGAGGCGTTCGGGCCGCTGCCGGTGCCCGGCGTCGAGCCGACCCCGACCCCGCCGCCGGAGAGCCGCATCTCGGCGCTGCTGGGCGAGACCGACGACGCGCCGGTGGCGTTCACGCTCAAGAACGTGGACGTGATCGAGAGCGAACCCGAAGACGGGCGAGCGGGGGGCGTCAGCCCCCTGGTTCTGGACGAACACCAGGGGGTTGACACCCCCCGCTCGCCTGAAACGGCCACCCTCCTCACCGCCGCGAGCATGGCCGAGCTGTGGGACCAGGAGTTCCGCAGCGCCCGCCGCAAGCTGGAACCGGAAGGCGCGCTGACGGGGGCCACCCGCGAACTGCAAGCGGCGCTCGGCACGTTCCTCACCGCCTGCCACGAGCACGGGGTGAAGGTCGGCCCGTGGCGGCTGCAACACGTCGTCGGCGAGTGGCCGTTCGGCGAACACCCGACCTACGGCGTCGTCACGCTCGCGCACTGGGCGTGCAAGGACGCCCAGCCGTGGAAGGTGGGCGTGGGCCTGTTCCTCGCCCGCGGGGCCGGCAAGCCGAAGGATTTGGAGATCAAGCTGAACGTGATGGAGGCGCAACCGCCGGTGGTGGATCACATGATCCTGCTGCGGCCGGAAGACGACCTGAGCCTGACCGGGAAGAGCAAGACGCTGTGGAGCGAGTGCGAGAAGCGGGGACGGCACGCCCGCCTGGAGCCGGTCGGCCTGGACGGGTTCGCCCTCATCTACAGCTTCCCGCGGTGGATGGCCGCCCTGCGGGAAGGGCTGCCCGCCGGTGCCCCGCTGCCGAACCTGGCCGACCTGATTCAGGACAAGGCCGAGGGGCTGCTCGAGCGGGTGTGCATGCCGATCAACTGAGGCGACATCGGGCGAGCGGCGGG
>JANNVG010001120.1:0-2330 GCA_031414395.1 Fimbriiglobus sp. | reverse complement strand
CGATGATAGCGTCCGCCGCCGCCGGCGACAGCGCGAATACGAATCTGTGTCGTCTTGACTCGGGAGCGGGGGCGTCCCGCCCGCTCGGGGTGTAGCGGGGGGGACGCCCGCGCTCGCGGGAGGTGGTCGATCCGCCTGAATTCGTCCTCAGTTCGCTTCGCACTCCCGCTGTTCTCCACTTCACTCGCCTTGTCATCAGATTTTTACCCACCCCACCTGCCACTTTTTTCCCGCCGCGAAGTGTTGCGCCCGTAGGCAGTTGCGGCGATTTCCACGCCCCGGCGGCGCACCCTCGCTTTCCCCCGCGGCCGTGTTCGGGTACAAATGATCGGCCCACCGGAAGGGCGAGGGAGCGCTTCGCTCCCACTCACCCGCCACGACGGCGGGAGCTTGGCAGAAGGACACACAATGGCGCACCCGAGCGCCGGCTTCACACCCCACACCCACTTGGCCACCCGCGGAAAAGGTCGTCGTTCCGACCGTTTCATGGCCGGGCTGTCCGCCGCCACCCGCGTGGTGTTCGTCTCCCACGTTCAGCCCGACCCCGACAGCCTCGGCAGCATGTGGGGGCTGGCCCACCTGGTGCGCGAGCGACTTCGTAAGCCCACCCTTCTGACCCAAGACGGCGGCATCTTCCGGGCGGAAAACCGGGCGATGGTCGATCTGCTCAACCTGGATTTGCTGCCGGTGGCGGGCGTCAAACGTCAGCCCGGCGACGCGGTGGTGATGGTGGACAGTCAGCCGGGCACCGGACGGCACTCGGTGAGCGGGCCGGTCGCGGCGGTCATCGACCACCACGTCACGCCCGGCGACCTGAGCGGCGTGGGCTACACGGACGTGCGGCCGGAACTCGGGGCCACCTGCACCATCGTCACGAACTACCTGCTCGAACAGCGGGTCCACATCCCGCAGCCGCTCGCCACCGCCCTGCTGTACGGCATCGAGACGGAGTTGAGCGGCTTCCCCCGCGAAGGGGCGGCCGACGACGACGACGCCATCGCCCAACTCTACCCGCTGGCCGACAAGGATTTGCTCGCCCAGATCCGCCACGCCCGCCTGCCGCAAACGCACTTCGACGTGCTCGCCCAGGCCCTCCGCTCCGCCCGCGTGTACGGCAAGCTGGTGTTCGCGTGGGTCGATCCACTCGGCCAGCCGGAGCAGGCGGCGGAGGTGGTCGATTTCCTCATTCGCTACGAAGACGTGGATTGGGCCGTGTGCGGCGGGGTGATCGGCAGCAAGGTGGTGCTGTCGGCGCGGGCGGCACGGGCGAACGCGAAGGCCGGGGAGATGCTGGCGTCGGCCGTCGGGCCGTTGGGCAACGCCGGCGGGCACGAGCGTCGGGCCGGCGGGTGTGTCGTGCTGCCCGACTGTTCGCCTGCTACATTGTCATCCGTGCGAACGGAACTCACCCGGCGGATCGTGGGTGTGTTCAGCGACGTTCGCACACCCGTTCCGCTCGTCAACGACTCCGGCCGGACACTTGGTGACACAGAGTAACTTGCCCGGTTGAACGCTTCGCCCCGGTTGTACCGGCGGATTTCCTCGCCAACCGGCACAGATTGTCTCACTTTCCCACTTGCCGCCGTTTTACCCAACACACTCAACCACCGGGTGTTGTAACACCGCCGGCGGTTTTCGGTAACTCTCGGCGGGGAGCGGCGTCGGAGGGTGGGGGAGGATTCGCCCATTCCGGCTGTCAGTTGCCCCCACCGCCGCCGATTTTTGTTCGGGACGAACTCGGCGACTATACTTCGGCAACGGATTGGTCCAGGTTCGGCACCCGATTTGCCACCACCCAATCTCCGGCCCGGACCGACGAATCAGGGAGACACGACCCTCCCGAGGTGCCAAATGGCCCGCACAGACGCCCTGTTGAAGATCACCAAAACCCTGCTCGCGCGGCGGAACGAACTCCGCAAGCGGCTGGGGATGCAGCTCGACGACCTCGGCGGCGCCCGCAACTCCGGCGACGTGGCCGACGTGTCGTTCGTCGCCAGCGGGGAAGAAATGGCCTCGTACCTGGCGCAACTGGAGTCGCAGGAACTGGCCCAGACCGAACTCGCCCTGTTGCGGCTGAAGCAGGGGCGGTACGGCGTGTGCGACGTGTGCGAGAAGAAGATCCCCGCCGGCCGGCTGAACGCCGTGCCGTACAGCGTCATGTGCGTGAAGTGCCAGGGCGATGCCGAACGCCACGGCAACTGGGTGGAGTCGCACGCCCACATGAGCTGGGGCGACGTGCGGGACACCGACGACCGCGAGCTGGACGCCGTCGCCGTCCGCAGCGGCATGGGGAAGTAACCTCGTACGAGGCGCGACCGCGAGGGAGCGGG
>JANNVG010001119.1:0-1725 GCA_031414395.1 Fimbriiglobus sp. | reverse complement strand
CCCCCTTGAACACCCCCTCTCCATTCATGGAGAGGGGGACGGGGGGTGAGGTCCCATCTCATCATTTCGTCTCCGGCTTGGCAACGAGGTGCGTGTTCAGGAACTCCATCGCGGCCATGGCGGCGGCGCGGGTGGCGTCCTGGTCCTCCCACCCGTGCCCCTTCCACGGCACCTTGTGCATGGCCACCGGCACGCCGGCTTCTTTCATCTTCTTGTACATCTTCTCGGAGTGCACGATGGGCACCACCAGGTCCACGGTGCCGTGGATGAACAGCGTCGGGGCGGACGTTTTGCTCACGTACTCCATCGGCGACGCCCGCGTGATGCACTTCGGGTCGGTCTGGCACTCCTTGCCCAGCAGCGACGTGAGGATGGACTCCTTCAGCCCCGGCGATTCGGCGTAGAGGGCCATGTCGGCCGGGCCGAAGAAGTCGATCACGCACTGCACCTTGCTGCTCTGGTCGGCGTGCTCGGTGCCGTCGAACCCGGCGGCGCTGTCGGTGGTGCCCAGCAACAGCGCCAGGTGCGCGCCGGCCGAGAAGCCCATGGCCGCCACGCGGTCGGGGTCCAGGTCGTACTTCTTGGCGTTCGCCCGCAGAAACCGCACGGCGGTTTTGGCGTCTTCGATCTGCGCCGGGAACTTGCTCTTCGGGGCCAGCCGGTAGCTCACCGTGGCCGCCGCGTACCCCCGCCGGGCGAGGTTCTCCAAAATGCCCACCTCCTTGCTCCCGGAAGGCGTGAGGCCGGGGATCACGATCGTCGGCGTGGTCAGTTCCTTGCGGCTGCCGGCCGTCCACGCCCCGCCGTGGAAGCAGAGGACCACCGGGTGCGGGCCTGGGCCGGCGGGCAGCACCAGATCGAGCTGCATCTTCTCCTTGCCGTAGGTGGCGTAGGTGATGTCCGGCTTCACCGTCACCGCCGGCTTGGGGGCGGTGACCAGAGCACAGGCGAGAGCGGCCGACACGAGCATGGGCGAATCCTCTTGGCAGGGGACAGGGGACAGGGGACAGGGGACAGGGGACAGGGGACAGGGGACAGGGGACACACGGTTCTGACTTCTGCCTCCCGCCTCCTGCCTCCTGTCGCCTGTCCCCTGTCCCCTCGCGTGGAATGGGCGGATTGTATGCGGGACTGCAAGCTGGGGGAACGGACCCTGAATAGGCAGTTCGGGCGGGCGGGGGTGTGCAAATGTTACCCGCCCGAAGTGGGGTCGTGTCAATTGTGCCGTCGCGGTTTGTACGGAATCTCTCAAGGGAAGAAATTGCATCCCGCGGCGGTGCAAGGGAATCCGCCGCGAAACATTCAAGTGACGTGAACGGCCACGGATTTCAGGCACATCGGCGGGTGCGGCGGGAAATCAACACTTCGTGCCGGGGATTGGCACGGGGCGAGCATTTGTCAATTCCGTCAGCCGACCCGAACCAACCAACACCGCCCCAGGTGCGACCATGATCCAGACCATCAAAGCCCCCCGGTTCGCCTCGACCACCAAGACCAGCAGCGAAGTGTCGTCCATGCTGCTCGACATCGCCACCGTGCTGCGGCTGTCGGCGGTGGTGAAAGCCGAGATGCTCCGCGAACGGGCGGACGCCGACCGCCAGACGATCGAGAGCCGGCGGGCCACCCGCCTGGCGGAACTGACCGCCGTGTCCGTGTGACAAAGTGGTGGGCGGGGGGCGGCGGGGGGTGGCCTTGCCGGGCGGCGGGGGGGGCGGCGCCCCAAAC
>JANNVG010001118.1:0-3073 GCA_031414395.1 Fimbriiglobus sp. | reverse complement strand
GGTACGCCCCCCGCCCACCGCGCCCCTCCCGCCGGGGTGGGTTTTGGCCCGCTATTTGCCCCGCTCCCGGGGGGTTGCTGTTTTTCCCGCCCCCCCGGGTCCGCGGCTCGTGAACGGCCACCGTCTCACGCCTTGATCATGTCCTTGACGGTCATGCCGGACGGGATCATGGGCAGCACGTGCTCGTGGTGCGGCACCATCACGTTCAGCACGAACGCGGCCGGCGACTCGATCATCTCGATCAGGGCGGCGTCCAGGTCGGCCTTGTCGGTCACGGTGCGGGCGGGGATGCCGAACCCGGCGGCCACGCCGGCGAAGTCGGGGTACGGGGGCTTGTCCTCGCCCGCCCCCAGGTAGGTGTGCCCGCGGTTGCTGCCGAAGAAGCGGTCCTCCCACTGCACCACCATGCCCAGGTGCTGGTTGTTCAGCAGCAGCACCTTGGCCGGGATCTTCTCGGTGTGGCAGCAGGCCAGCTCCTGGATGTTCATCAGGAAACTGCCGTCGCCGTCGATGTCGATGCTCAGGTGGTCCGGGTGGGCCACCTGAGCCCCCATGGCCGCCGGCAGGCCGAACCCCATCGTGCCCAGCCCGCCGCTCGTCACCCACTTCCGCGGGTGGTTGAGCGGGAAGTATTGGGCCGCCCACATCTGGTGCTGGCCGACGCCCGTGCTGACGATCGTCTTGTCCAGCATCCCGCGGTCCTTCAGCAGCTTGTGCATCCGGCTGATGGCGTACTGCGGGATGATGGTGTGCTCGGCGTGCGGGGGCACGGCCATCGGGTACTCGCTCCGCCAGGCGTCCACCTGCCGCAGCCAGTCGGTGTACCGACCGGGGCCGGTCAGGTCGGCGTACTGGTCTTCCTTCAGCATCACGTTCATGTCGGCGAGCGCCGTCTTCAGGTCGCCGTGAACCGGCACGTGGGCGTACTTGTTCTTGTGAATCTCGCTCGCGTCCACGTCGATGTGGACGATCTTCCCGTGCTTGCAGAACTCGGACAACTTGCCGGTCACGCGGTCGTCGAACCGCACCCCGAAGGCGAGCAGCAGGTCGGCCTCGTTCACCGCGTAGTTGCTGTACACGGTGCCGTGCATGCCGAGCATGTGCAGGCTGAGGTAGTGGTCGGCCGGGAACGCGCCCAGCCCGTGCAGGGTCATGGCGACCGGGATGCCCAGCGCGGTGGCGAACGCCCGCAGGTCGTCGGCCGCCTCGCTGTGGATGGCCCCGCCGCCGACGTACAGGACCGGCTTCTTGCTCCCGCGGACGGCCCGCAGCACCGCTTCCAACTCCGCCCGCGGGGCGCGGCGGAACGGGCGGTAGCCGGGCAGGTCCATGGCCACGTCCCAGTCGGGCACCACTTTCTTCATCTGCACGTCTTTGCACACGTCGATGATGATCGGCCCCGGCCGGCCGCTGGTGGCGATGTAGAACGCCTCCTTCATGATCCGCGCCACGTCTTCCGTCCGGGTCACCAGGTAGTGGTGCTTGGTGATGCCGCGGCAGATCTCCACCATCGGGGTTTCTTGGAAGGCGTCGTTGCCCAGTACGCTCGTGGCCACCTGCCCGGTGATGGCGATGACCGGCACGCTGTCCATCTTGGCGTCGGCCAGGATGGTGACGAAGTTGGTGGCGCCCGGCCCGCTGGTGCTCATGCACACGCCCACCTTGCCGGTGGTGCGGGCGTACCCGTGGGCCATGAACCCGCCCCCCTGCTCGTGCCGCGGCAGGATGGTGCGGAGCTGGCCCGTCACTTTGGTGAGCGACTGGTGGATGGGCATGCTCGCCCCGCCGGGGTAGGCGAAGACGGTGTCGACGCCGTGGCGGATGAGGCTGTGCACCAGGATGTCGGCCCCGCTCATCTCGGCGGGGGTGGCGGTCGGTTCACCCATGACGGACTCAAACCTCGGGGGCGGCTCGGGGAGAAGCTTGCGCGCGCGAGAACGCCACGCGGGGAAATGATACGGCCGGCGGGCCGGCGGTGACAGGCACTTTCCGGCGAAGATTCGCGGACCGCGGGCGGCCACATTATCCTCTGGCTTGTCATTCCGGGGGTGGGTAGACTTCACACACCGTCCGGCCACCGCCTCGCACGACGGCCGGACGGCCGACACGCCCGCTCACTCCCGAGCGGCCTCTCCCTCTTCCCTGTCGGAGTCCCGTCATGTTTCCTCCGTTGGTCCGTCGGTCGGCGTTCACGCTGATCGAACTGCTGGTGGTGATCGCCATCATCGCCATCCTGATCGGCCTGCTGTTGCCGGCCGTGCAGAAGGTGCGGGAGGCCGCCGCCCGCATGAGCTGTAGCAACAACCTGAAGCAACTCGGCCTGGCGTTCCACAACTACGAGAGCGCGAACCAGAAGTTGCCGGCGTGGGGGTTCGACTTCACCACCAACCCGCGGGCGGCCAACCCGTACGGGTCGCAGCGGCAGGGGTTTACCGCCATCACGATGGCCGTTGAGGGCGTCGAACAGGACAACCTGGCCCGCATGGTGAACCGGCAGATCAGCATCCTCGACCCGCTCAACCTGCCGCCGCCGGCACCGGGGGCGAGCAACCAGGCCGGCCGCACGCCGGTGAAGGTGTTCGTCTGCCCGTCCACCCCGAACGGCATGGAACTGGCCAATTACGATATGGTGATGAACGGCGATTACGGCTTCCCGCTCGGCAACCGGTACAGCCGCACCGACTACTGGCCGTACACCGGCATCGACTCGGCCACCGTCACCCGGTGCGGCGGGTCGCCCCTCCAGACGCCGGCCGCGGGGGCCGAGGGGAGCGGCGCGCTGAGCGTCGGCACGGCCAGCCGCGGGCGGGGCGTCGGACCGAACCAGGGCAACGCGTTCACCGCCATCACCGACGGCACGAGCAACACCATGCTGCTCGGCGAGATCGCCGGCCGCGGGCTGAACATCTACTTCCGGGGCCTGTCGGTGATGGCGGTGCCGAACAACCGGTCCGGCATCACCCCGCTGCCGGTGGTCGGCGTGGCCGGCAGCATCGACATGTACTCGCGGGGCACGTGGGCCGACCAGAACGGTACGCCCATCCTGTACGGGCACAACGCGATCAGCGCCACG
>JANNVG010001117.1:0-3218 GCA_031414395.1 Fimbriiglobus sp. | reverse complement strand
CTTCACCCCTGGCTAGTCCCGGACACCCCTTCGGGGTTGGCATCGGCTCGGGTAGCCCCGACGGGGCGACCGGGAATAGCCAGGGGTGAAGGGTTTCCGGAACCCCTGGCTGGGAGGCATTCTTCACGCCCCTTCCTAAGCTCGACGTGGCTTGTGTCTGAGAACCCACGTCGGGCTTACGCCTCGACGCTCGCCTTCAAAGCACGCCGGCTCATACCATACCCCCGCGGCGCGTCCTCTTCCGCCACGGGGTTCCGTCATGTCCGCCCTCGACCCGATCGCCATGCTCCGCCCGCGCCGGAAGATCACCGGCATGTCGGCGATCCTGCTCCCCTTCACCGCGTCCGGCGACATCGACTGGCCCGGCTTCGACGCGCACCTGCTGCGCACCGCCGACGCCGGCCTGACGCCCGCCGTGAACATGGATACAGGCTACGTCAACCTCCTCGACGACGCCACGAAGTTGGCGGTCCTGGACCGCACGCGCGGCGTCCTCGGCGGGCGGGCGTTCGTCGCCGGGGCGTTCGTCGGCGACGCGCCCGGCGCTCCGTTCGCGGAGGAGCAATACGCCCGCGCGATGGCCGACATCGAGGCGCGCGGCGGCACCCCGGTCGTGTTCCAGAGCTACGGCCTCACGTCCCTGCCGGACGCGGAACTTGTCGCCGCCTACGAGCGTCTGGGGGGTCGGTGCCGCGAGTTCATCGGGTTCGAGCTGGGCAAGGTGTTCGCACCGTTCGGCAAGATTTATCCACTGGACGTGTACCGCGGTTTGATGGGAGTGAAGAATTGTACCGGGGCGAAACATTCGTCCCTGAGTCGTGAACAGGAGTGGCGGAGAATTCAGCTGCGGGACGAAGTGCGGCCTGAATTCCGCGTGTTCACCGGGAACGACCTGGCGATTGATATGGTAATGTATGGGAGCGATTACCTGCTGGGCCTGAGTACGTTCGCCCCAGACGCCTTCGCCCGCCGCGACGCCCACTGGCAGTCCGGCGACGCACGGTTCTACGAACTGAACGACGCGCTGCAGTACCTCGGGTTCCTCGCGTTCCGGCCGCCGGTGCCGGCGTATAAGCACTCGGCGGCGATGTTCCTGAAGCTCCGCAGGTGGATCGGGCACGACGCGACGCACCCACTCAGCCCGACCCGTCCCGAGTCCGACCGCGACATCCTGGCCGCGGTCGCCCAACTTGTTTAACCGCCCCCCATGCCGCTCACCCACCCCATCCCCGCTGCCCTGACGGGCGAGCTGCCACTCGCGCTGATCGAGTTGCCGCCGGACCTGTCGGTGGCCGACGGGTTGGCCCTGTTCGACCAGCGCCTCGCGTCCAACGGGGCGGCGCTGCTGGCGACCACGACCGACCTGGACCGGCCCGGCCCGACGATCACGTTCGTGAACCGGGCGTTCACCGAGTTGACCGGGTACGCGGCCGAAGAAGTGGTCGGGAAGTCGCCGCGCGTCTTCGCGGTTCCACGTCATCACCCAGAACGACATCAGCGAGCGGAAGCTACTCGAAGACCGCCTGCGGCAGAGCGGCGGCGCGTCGAGGAGGAGTCGCGGGAGCGGGCCGAGATGCTCCGCGGGCTGGGCGACAACCTGCCCGGCGGCGGCCTCTTCCAGTTCGTCCGCGAACCCGGCGGGCGGGAGTTCTACCAGTACGTCAGCGCCGGGGTCGAGCACCTGACCGGGATGCCGGCGGCGGACCTCCTGGCCGGCCGCGGCCGCCTGTTCGACCTGCTCGACCCGCCCGAGTGCGGGCGGGCCGAGGCCGCCGAGCGCCGCAGCGCCGCGGACCTGACCGTGTTCGACGTGAAGGTCGCCGGTCGCTCGCGGGACGGCAAGGAGCGGGTGTGGCACTTCCGGTCCGGCCCGCGGCGGACGGCCGACGGCGGCGGCGTGTGGGACGGCGTCATCCTGGACGTGACCGAGCAGCACCAACTCGGGGACTAACTCCGGCAGGTGCAGAAGATGGAGGCGGTGGGGCAACTCGCCGGCGGGATCGCGCACGACTTCAACAACCTGCTCACGGTCATCCTGGGGCGGCTGGACCTGATCGCCGTCCCGACCGGCGACGCGAACGCGCGGCACGTCGAGACCGCGACCCGCGCGGCGGCCCGCGCCGCCGAGCTTACCGCGCAACTCCTCGGGTTCGCCCGCCGCCGCCCGATCCGCCTGCTGCCGGTGGACCCGCGCGCGGTGCTGACCGGCATGGCGGACATCCTGCACCGCACGATCGACCCGCGCATCCAGGTGCGGGTGGAGGCGGACGACGACGCGCCGGCGGCGCTGGCCGACGCCGGGGCTCTGGAGCAGATCCTGCTGAACCTGTGCCTGAACGCCCGCGACGTGATGCCGGAGGGCGGCACGCTGACGCTGTCGGCCGCGCGGGCGCGGGTGCTGCCGGGCGGGGCGGGGTGGTGCGCGGAGGCCCGCCCCGGCGACTTCGTGCGGATCGGCGTGGCGGACACCGGCGGCGGCATGAGCGACGACGTGAAGGCCCGCATCTTCGAGCCGTTCTTCACCACGAAGCCGCCGGGCAAGGGCACCGGGCTGGGGCTGGCGATGGTGTACGGCATCCTGACGCAGCACGCCGGCTGGGTGACGTGCGAGTCCGCGCCGGGCCGTGGCACGCGGTTCGACCTGTACTTCCCGGAAGGCGTCGCGCCGCCCGCGCCCGCGCCGTCGGCCGCCCCGGTTTTCGCGCTGGCGGTGCTGGTGGTCGACGACGAACCGGGCATCCGGGCGTTCACCCGCGCGGTGCTGGAGCGGGACGGGTGCGCGGTGGACGAGGCCGACACGACCGCCGCGGGGTTGGACCGCGTCCGCGCCGCGCCCGTTCGACCTAATCCTGCTGGACCTGATGATGGGCGGCGAGAGCAGCGCCGGGATCCTGCCGGAACTGCGGCGGCTGTCGCCGGCGTCGCGGGTGCTGGTGATGAGCGGGATGTGCCACGACGACCCGCCGCCGGGGGGCGGACGGGTTCCTGTCGAAGCCGTTCGTGTCGAAAGACCTGCTCGCGGGCGTGCGGCAGGTGCTGGGCAACGAATAGTTCGTTGCGCCGGAATCGTGCGGTCGTGTAGTTCGGGCTGTGCCCCACGGCTGTTCGGCTCGAAAATGTCGGGCACAGCCCGACTTACAAAATCGACCGTCCACTCGAAGGTCTCGGGCGGCTGTTGACCCCGAAGGGGTCGGAGAATATAGCCCAGGGTCGCCGCG
>JANNVG010001116.1:0-5657 GCA_031414395.1 Fimbriiglobus sp. | reverse complement strand
TGCAATCGCCGCTCGACCCGCCCTACAAGAAGGTCACTGGTTCCGAATCACGCGGCGGATGTCCGCGGGCTTCTTCGGCTTGCCGCCGGTGGCGGGCAGGGCGAGCAGTTTGGCCACCACGTCCTTCCCTTTGGTCAGCTTGCCGACCACCAGCAGGTCCGCTTTGCCGGCGTCCAGCTTGTCGCCGCTGAACACCACGAACCCGGCCACCCCGCTGTCGTCGCGGACGAGCGCCACCATGCCGTCGGTCGGCTTCACCGCTTCGGCCGCCGGCAGCTTCTCCAGCTTCAGCT
Organism: Fimbriiglobus sp.; assembly: GCA_031414395.1. Classification (GTDB taxonomy): domain Bacteria; phylum Planctomycetota; class Planctomycetia; order Gemmatales; family Gemmataceae; genus JALHQU01. The sequence continues at coordinate 5,364 of JANNVG010001116.1, read as the reverse complement.
CCTTCGCCCACTTGCCCTTCCAGTCGGCGTTCACCGTCGCCCACACCCCGCCGCCGCTCACCCGCTCGACCCGCCCGGAGTGGAACCCGCCGTCGAGCGCCACCTTCACCAGGTCGGTGGCCGCCGCCTTCGCCCCCTTCGCGTCCAGTTCGATCTCGAATTCCCCCAGGGAGGTCTGCACCACCAGCGTCGGCGCGTCGCCCAGGTCGTCGTCCCGCCAGCGGAAGGTGGGCACCTCTTTGGGGTCGTAGGCCTTCAGGTGGGCACGGTCTTCCGGCTTGCGGTCCTTCGGCTTCGTGTACCGCCACTCCTTGTCGCCGAACACCTCCTCGCACAGCTTGGCCAGTTCCTTGTCGTACTCCTTCAACTTGGCCCGCGTGCGGACCTGGTTGTGCAGGGCGTCCGGCGGGGCGTTGTCGTCGAACCAGTCCTGCACCCCTTCGGCCCAGTACTCGCCCGCGTTCGTGGCGGCGTAGGTGTTCTTCCACAGGTCGCGGTCCATCGCCACCTTGTACGCCGCCTTCAGCCGCTTGTCGAAGGTGGCGTCCACTTTGTTCAGCCCGGTGCCGTGGATGGCGTGTGCGAACTCGTGCAGGAAGATGTTCTCGTTCGGGTACGGGTCGCGGTGGAAGTTCAACAGGTTCTCCTCCGCCCCGCTCACCACGGGGATGGCCGTGGTGGCCCCCAGCCCGCGGGCGCGGCGGTCCCAGTACAGTTTCGGCCTCAGGTTCACCTGCTCGGGCAGGTCGGTGGTGAACTCGTCCTTGGCCATGATGACGGCCCGCACGTTCTGCTGGGCCATCGCCTTCAGCAGGTCTTTGCGGCCGTCGAGCATCTTCCGCACGACCCACGCGGCTTCGGCCAGGGCGTCGTCGCTCACCTTCTTCGAGCCGAGGACCGGCAGCCCGTCGGCGTCCACGTACTTCTCGTAGAACGGGTCGAGCTTCAACTTCTCCTTCAGTTTCGCGGGCACCGGGTCGGCGGCGGACGCGGCACCGACGGCGAGCAGCAGGACGGCGAGCGGGATGGCGTAGCGTGGCATGACGTTCGGCTCGGGTGGGGAACGGGGGCGATTCTACACCACCGGCGGGCGGGGTACGTGAGTGCGGGAAAAATCACAAACGCCTCGGTGTTGTTACCCCACCCCCGCTCCGCTCGGTCGTCGACCCCTCCCCAGGCTTGTTCGCCCGACGCGCGAGCGAGGGGCCAGTGACCTCACCGACGAATCGTGAGCGGAACGACCCCCGTCAACTCATGGTCGTTCCCGAAAGCCGTTGGCACCTTGCTCGCGCGTCGGGCGAACAAGTCTGGGGAGGGGGAACGCAGTTCCCCGGCGGGGGTGGGGTGCGCCCCAAACAAGTGGCACCCACTTTGTCCGCAATCCGAATTGAGTTCGACCGCACTTCGGAGTACTCTTGAGCGGTCGGACACCCACCCCCGCGCCGCCGGCGCTTGCCTCACCCGCCCGGTTCACATTGAATGATTCGCCCGCTGCCACCACTGGCCGGACTGACGGGGTGCATCCTCGCCGTCGTGTTCATTGGTTCAACTCTTGCCGCGGACGTGTTGAAGGTCACGCCCACTGAAGTCGTTCTCGACGGCCCGGAATCGACCCACCAACTGCTCGTGACGCTCGGCACTTCCGACCAGACCCACCGCGTGAAGTACGAAACGACGGACGCGAAAGTGGCCGGCGTGACCGCCCGCGGGCTGCTTGAGCCGCGGGGCGAGGGCAGCACCGACGTGCGCGTTCAGCACGACGGCCAGACGGCAACGGTGCGGGTAGTGGTGAAGGGCGTAAAGTCGCCGGCCCCGGTGTCGTTCGAGCAACAGGTGATGCCGCTGCTCACGAAGGCCGGGTGCAATAGTGGCGGCTGTCACGGGAAGGCGGAGGGGCAGAACGGGTTCAAGCTGAGCGTGTTCGAGTTCGACCCGGAAGCGGATCACAAGGCGATCACCGCCGAGAGCCGCGGGCGGCGGGTGTTTCCGGCTTCACCCGAAAGCAGCCTGCTCGTGATGAAGGGCACCGGCCGCACGCCGCACGGCGGGGGGAAGAAGCTGCACGAGGGGACACTGCCCTACAAGCGGCTGGTGCGGTGGATCGCCGAGGGGGCGAACCTGCGGACGGAGACCGCCCCGCCGACGGCGAGCGTGGAAGTGGAACCGAGTGACAAGGTGTTGTCACTCGGCGGGTCGCAGCAACTGCGGGTGACGGCGATTGACGCGAAGGGGACTCGACGTGACGTGACCGCCGAAACCGAGTTCGAGTCGAACACCACGACCATCGCCGGCGTGGACCGCGGCGGGTTCGTGCAGGCGGCGCAGATTCCGGGTGAAGCGGCGATTCTGGTGCGGTATCTGGGTCAGGTGACGGTCGCCCGCATCACCGTGCCGCGAACCGGCAACACGTTCACCCGCCCGCCGGAAGCCAACTTCATCGACGGGCACGTGTGGGACAAGCTCGCCCGCCTCGGCATCCGGCCGAGCGAACTGGCCGACGACGCCACGTTCCTTCGCCGTGTGTTCCTGGATGTGATCGGCACGCTGCCCACGGCGAAAGAGGCCCGCGAGTTCCTGGGCGACACCGACGCCAAGAAGCGGGCGAAGCTGATCGACCGGCTGCTCGACCGCCCGGAGTACGCCGACTTCGGGGCGACCAAGTGGGCCGACCTGTTGCGGGTGGACCGCGACGTGCTGGGGGCGAACGGCTCGGTCGCCTTCCACCGCTGGCTGCGGCAGCAGTTCGCCGACAACCGCCCCTACGACCAGTTCGCCCGCGACATCCTCACCGCCGAAGGGAAGATCACCAGCCCCGGCCCGGCCGGGTTGTACCGGGCGCTGGGCACCCCGGAGGTCATCAGCCGGTCGCTCTCGCAGGTGTTCCTCGGCGTGCGGATCGAGTGCGCCCAGTGCCACCACCACCCGTCCGACCGCTGGGGGCAGGACGACTACTTCGCCCTCGCCGGCTTCTTCACGGGCATCAGCAAGAAGGGCACGCCGGGGAACGAGGCGGTGGTGTCGAGCGGCGGGGCCGACATGAAGCACCCCCGCACCGGCAAGCCGATCCCCACTCACGTGCTGGGTGGCAAAGACCTGACCTTCGCCGACCCCACCGACCGCCGGGTGGCACTGGCCGACTGGATGACCACACCCGACAACCCGTACTTCGCCCGCATGATTGTGAACCGCCTCTGGTCGCACTCCTTCGGCCGCGGGCTGATCGAACCGATTGATGACCTGCGACTGACCAACCCGGCCGCGAACGAGCCGCTGCTCGCGGCACTGGCGAAGCACCTCGTGGCGAGCAAGTACGACCTGAAAGCCGTCACCCGCACCATCTTGAACTCGCGGGTGTACCAACTCGGCACGGCCACCAAAGCGAACGCCGACGACGAACAGAACTTCAGCCACGCCCGCAGTCGCACCATGCCGGCCGAGGTGCTGCTCGACGCCATCTGCCAGACGACCGGCGTGCCGGAGAAGTTCAACGGCACCCCGGAGGGCACGCGGGCGATCCAGCTTTGGGACAACCGGATGCCGTCGTACTTCCTCCAACTGTTCGGCCGGCCGGCGCGGGTCAGCGTGTGCGAGTGCGAGCGGAGCACCGAGCCGAGCATCGCCCAGGCGCTGCACCTGATGAACGCCGAGGAGATCGAGGCGAAGATTCGGCACAAGCGGGGCGTCGCCCGCCAGCTCGCGGAGAGTGACAAGACACCCGCCGCGATTGTGGAAGATCTGTACCTGTCCACGCACAGCCGCTTCCCGACGAAGGCCGAGCAGGCGGCCACGCTCGACTTGTTCAACGGGAAGGAGGCGATCACCCGCCGTGAGGCGGTCGAAGACGTGCTGTGGGCGCTGCTGAACACGAAGGATTTCCTTTACAACCGTTGACCCCCTGCTCGGGACGGACCAACAGAGCGGGACACGGATGACACGGATAAAGCAGTGATGAAGAGGATCAGAACTGAAAATGTTCACTTCGGATCCGTGTCATCCGTGTCCCGCTCTGGTGGTCCTTGTGAACCGGAGACGACCATGCCGCACCGCCCACTCTCCCGCCGTAGTGCCCTCAAGCTCGGTGCGTCCGGGTTCATGGCCGGGCTGTCGCTGCCCACGCTGTTCCAACTTCAAGCGACTGCCGGCAACGGCAAGGAGCCGAAGGCGAAGGCGTGCATCTTCCTCTTCCTGGAAGGCGGCCCCAGCACCATCGACATGTGGGACTTGAAGCCCGACGCCCCGGCCGAGATCCGCGGGCCGTACAAGCCGATCAAGACGGTCGTGCCCGGCACGCTTGTCGGCGAGCACTGCCACCGCTCGGCGAAGGTGGCCGACAAGTTCACCATCCTGCGGCACCACAGCCACCAGGACAACGGCCACCGCACCGGCTACCACTACCTGTTCACCGGGTACAAACCGAACTTCGCCGACGGGGCCAACACCAAGATCCCCGTGAACGAGCTGTACCCGTCGCTCGGCTCCATCGTGTCAAAGGAGCTGGGCGGGCGGGGCGGCGTGCCGCCGTACATCAACCTGCCGCACCCGATGGCCGCCGGAGGGCCGGGCTTCTACGGGGCCGAACACGCGCCGTTCGTCATCGAGTCCGACCCCATTCAACCCGACTTCGAGGTGCGCGACCTGAAGCCGGCCGACCGCCTGAGCGACACGCGGTATCAGCGCCGCCAACGGCTGCTGCAACAGGTGGAGTCGGGCACCACCCCCGACGGCAAGTCGGGCACGATGGCGACGTACTACGACAAGGCCCGCGACCTGGTGTCGAGTCCGGAGGCCCGCAAGGCGTTTGATTTGAAGGCCGAGCCGGACAAGCTCCGTCAGCAGTACGGCATGACCACCCTCGGCCAGTGTGCCCTACTCTCGCGGCGGCTGGTGGAGGCCGGTTGCCGGTTCGTCGGCGTCGATCACAGCGGGTGGGACACGCACTTCTCGTGCTTCCCGAGCCTGGAAAAAGACCTCATCCCGCAGGCGGACATGGCGTTCTCCGCGCTGGTGAGCGACCTGCACGACCGCGGGATGCTCGACAGCACTCTGGTGGTGATGATGGGCGAGATGGGCCGCACGCCCCGCATCAACGAGAAGGCCGGCCGCGACCACTGGTCGATGGTGCAGAGCGTGCTGATGGCCGGCGGCGGCATCAAGCCGGGGATGGTGCTCGGGGCGAGCGACAAAACGCAGACGGCCCCGGTCGGCGAGTCGGTGAGCGTGGCCGACATCCTCCGCACCGTCTTCACCCTCATGGGCATCGACTGCGACAAGACGTACCTGACGCCCCTCGGCCGCCCGGTGCCCGTCGTGGACGGCGGCAAGGTGATCGCCGGTCTGCTGGCGTAGACCTCACCCCCCGGCCCC
>JANNVG010001115.1:0-2196 GCA_031414395.1 Fimbriiglobus sp. | reverse complement strand
ATGCGCAAACGCAATCTGAACAGGGTGTCATCGCCGCGCGCTTGCGTGGGTGGGGGCGTTGGCGCTCGCAAGCTCACGGCGATGACACCGTCACCTGTGCGGGAATGGTGAGACGCAAGGCGTGAAGTTGTGCAAGGTGGGAGTGGGCGAGCCGACTCACGCGCTCGCCGGCGGCTTCTTGATTTGGTCCGGCCCCTTGCCGAACTTCTTCTCGTACTTGCCGTTGCCCCCCTTCACGTACTGCGTGAAGCCGAGCCGCTCCAAGTTCTTGTCGCTGGTGGCGGCTTTCCCCTGACTGTCGGTCCAGGTGCGGGGGGCGTTGGGCACGCCGAACACCCGTCGGCAGGCGGCACCGCTGTCCGGGTGGGCGGTGAGCGGGGCGTCGGCCATCCGCTGGAGTGCCTCGAACCGATCCCCGCCGGTGCCGTCGTCGTTCACCAGCTCGTACAGGTACAGCGGCATGCGCAGTCCTCGAAGAAGATTTCACCGCAGAGGGCGCAGAGGGCGCGGAGAAGACCAAACAGAGTGTGGGTGTATTCTACTCGCAGTCGTCTTTCTCCGCGCCCTCTGCGCCCTCTGCGGTGAAATCTTCTGAATTACCCCTTGGTCATCTCGGCCATCACGGTTTCGAGCAGCTTCTTGGTGGCCTTGATGCCGTCCGCCTCGCTCACCTTGCCGCCCTCGTACTCGACGCCGATGAACCCGTTGTACTTGTGCTTCTTGCACACGATGTCGAGCATCTTGCGGTAGTCGGTCTTCGTCTCGTTCCCCTTGTCGTCGAAGTCGTGGCTCTTGGCGCTCACCCCTTTGGCGAACGGCATGAGTTCGTCCACGCCGGTGTAGCGGTCGTACTGCCCGCCTTTCACCCCCTCCACGCCCTCGATGTTTCCCACGCCGAAGTTGCCGAAGTCGGGCAGGGTGCCGCACCGCTTGTGGTCCACCAGCTTCATCACCCCGGCCAGCCACTTGCCGTGGCTGCTCAGCCCGCCGTGGTTCTCGACGATCACGCTGATGGCGTGCTTGTCACCCAGTTCGCTCAGCTTCCGCAGGCCGTCGGCGGCCAGCTTCTGCGTCTCGTCGAACCCCTTCTTCCAGTCGCTCGCGGCGTTCACCCGGATGCTGTGGCAGCCCAGGAACTTGGCCCATTCGATCCACCGCACGTGGTTGTCCACCGCCGTGCCCCGCTTCTTCTCGTCCGGGTCGCCCAGGTTGCCCTCGCCGTCGCACATGATGAGCACGCTGGTCACGCCGTTGTCGTCGGCCACCTTCTTCAGGCTCTTCAGGTAGTCCTCGTCCTTCTTCTTGGAGGCGTAGAACTGGTTGACGTACTCGACCGCCTCGATGCCGTGGTCCTTCTTGGCGATCTCGGCGAACTTGAGCGGGTCTTTCATCTCGCCCTCCTTCTTGCTGAAGAAGGCCTTGTGGTACGACCACTGCGCGAGGGAGATTTTGAACAGCGGGGCTTTCTTCTCGTCGGCGGCGAACAGCCGCGGGGTGAGGGCGACGGCGGCGGCCCCGGCGGAGGCGGCCAGGAACGAGCGGCGGGAGAGCATGACGAACTCGCGGGAGGAGGGAACGGCCCGCGGGGATTGTACGGAGCGGGGGCGATGATTCTTGGCGAACCCGGCCCGCAAGGGCCGTGGGTGGGGAGTGAAGTGGCCTGTGATGTCACCCGCCGACCTTGCGGTCGGGGTTCGCCCAAACTGGCGGCCCGACCTACTTTCGCTTCTTCAGCACGTTGCCGTCTTCCAGAATGCTCCAAATCTGCTCCCACACCTGGGCCACGGGCGGGTTGCCCGGCCCGCGGTCGGCCCAACTCTTCGCCGCCGCGCTCAGGCACGCGAGTACGTCTTCCCGCACGGTGTCGTCGCTCACCGCCGCGGCCGGAGGTTGTAGCAGGCGTGGGGCGTTCGGGGCGGCGGGCGCTCGCTTCTTCTGGGCGTCGAGGGCGACGTTGCACAGCTCGTCGGCCCGCTTGTTCAGCTCGCGGCGGACGTGCGTGATCGTCACGCTGGCGAACTGCTTCCGCAGGTGGACCGCTTCCAGGTAGAGGCCTTGCAGGTCGGCACTTTTCACCCGGTACTCACCGGCCATCTGCTTCACCAGCAGTTCCGAATCGCTATGGATGTGCAGGTCGGTCAGCCCGTGCTCCTGGGCGGTGTGAAGCGCCGCCACGAGCGCGGTGTACTCGGCCAC
>JANNVG010001114.1:0-1588 GCA_031414395.1 Fimbriiglobus sp. | reverse complement strand
CCGTTTCCCGCCCCGCCGTGGTACACTTCACCTACACCCAGCGGAGGAATCGAGATGACCATCACCCTGCCGGAAGAGACGTTGCGGACGGCCGAGCAGTTGGCCACCGCCGGCGGGCACGCCAGCGTGAACGAGTTCCTGGAATCGCTCATCGACGCCGCCCGAGACAAGGCAGGGGATCTCGCCGCGATCCGTGAGGGGCTGGCCCAGGCCGACGCCGGACAGATGCGACCGTTGAACGAGGCGATGGCCGACATCGCACGGAAACTCGGCCTCCAAGTGGAGGGGCTGACGTGAGCCGCACACTCGCCCTGACCACGCGGGCGGAGGAAGACATCCTGCGAGCGGCCGGCGGCATCAGCAACCCGCTGGTCGCTTCCCGCTGGCTCACCCGCGTGTTGGCACACATCGCCAAGTTGTCTGACTCGGCTGAGTGGTACGGCCTGGCGGACGAGTCGGACGAACTCGGCGTTGAGTTGCGGGAGACCTTTTTCGGCAAGAAGTCGGGCAAGTATCGGATCGTGTACCAGATTGTCGGCGATGTGGTGCGTGTCATCACGGTCCGCCGCGGCTCCCGCGACCGACTTACCACTGATGATCTTTAACCTAACATACCGCCCCATGCTCATCTACCCCGCAATTGACCTCCGCGGCGGCCGTTGCGTGCGGCTGCGCCAGGGCGACTACGCCCAAGAGACCGTCTTCTCCGACGACCCCGTGGCCGTCGCCCGACAGTGGGTGCAGCAGGGGGCCGACCGCCTGCACGTCGTCGATCTCGACGGCGCGAAGGCCGGGCACCCGGTGAACGGCGACATCATCCGCGGCATCTGCGAGGCCGGCGTGCCGGTGCAACTCGGCGGCGGCATCCGCACGGACGCCGACCTCGCGGCCGTGTTCGGGTGGGGCGTGCGGTGGGCGGTGCTGGGAACCAAAGCACTCCAAGACCCCGCGTGGGTGCGAACCGCCGCCGAGAAGCACCCCGGCCGCATCGTGCTCGGTCTCGACGCCCGTGACGGGTTCGTCGCCACCGACGGCTGGCTGACCACGTCCGCCACCACCGCCCTCGACCTGGTGAAGCTGGTGGAGGGTTGCCCCCTGTTCGCCGTGGTGTATACCGACATCGCCACCGATGGCATGATGGGCGGGCCGAACTACGCCGCCCTCGGTGACATGCGGGCGAACACCCGCCTGCCGGTCATCGCGTCCGGCGGGGTCAGTTCGCTCGATCACGCCCGCCGGCTGGCCGAAGCCGACACCTTCGGCTGCATCGTCGGCCGGGCACTGTACGACGGGCAGATTTCCCTGCCCGCCCTTTTGTCCTTGGCTCCGGATCGGGCGGACCCCCGGTCTCAACGGACGGCGACTCCTTCGACGCACACGACCTGAACCGCCACTCTCCACGCGACGGTTCGTGCCGCGCTGACGCCACCGAGCCTCCTTCCTCCCTGCCGGGTCCGCCCTGGAAGTGTTGTGGGCGCGCCCCCCGGGGGGGTTTGGGAACCCCGCGCGGCGCGGGCAGGAACCAAACCGCCCGGGCGGACGGTGTGCCCCGTGCGGGGGTGGGGGGGGTGGGATTGGGCGGGACACG
>JANNVG010001113.1:0-4519 GCA_031414395.1 Fimbriiglobus sp. | reverse complement strand
CTCCGTTGTGGCCGGCCGAAAGGTCGGTCGGTCAGGCCACGCCTGATCGCAACGGCGGGCCTATGCCACCCGGCGGGCCGCTGGCGTTTTCCCCCTCTCACACCACTTTCACTGCGGGGCGGTTAGACTTTCAGGCATCCGCTCCGGAGGGATGGCCAGATGCGGTTCGCCATGCTCGCGGTCATACTGGTCACTTCTGTTTCCGCCGCACAAGCACCGTCGCCGGCCGTCATTGCCGCTCGTCAGCGGCAAGACTCGCTGCGATCCGTCGAGTTCATCTTTCGCCTGAAGTCGGTGCGTGACGTGCGGCACGTCGAGGCGTTCACGACCGAGAAGGGCGACGCCCCAGCCGCCCCTCCTCCCCAACTCCCGATCCTGAGCGAGTCCGCCGGCAACCGGCTGGTGTTCAGCGGTGACAAAGTGCGGGCGGAGAGTCAGCACCCTATCTACAGCAGCATCAGCCAGAAGGCGGAGGAGGATCACACGGTCCGCACGTTCGACGGCGAGCGCACGCGGGCCTACCACCAGCCGCCGAGCAACCCGAAGCGGGGCTACGGGCTGCTCTCCGACGCACGCGAGTTCTCGATGGTGAGCCAACCACTCCCCTTCACCTTTGCCGCCCGCGGGCTGGACGAGATGCTGTGTGAACATCCGGTGACAGGACTGATCCCGTCGGGTACGGCGAGCGTCCGCGGGCGGGTGTGCGAACAGTTCCGGGTGAAGCGGGAGATGTCGCCGGCGGAAGTGCTCGTGTGGCTCGACCCGGCGGCCGGCTACTCCCTGCGGCGGTTTCGCAAGAGTCACCTCAACGGCACGGCGTCTCTGCTGATCGACGCCGAGTCGTCGAACGCGAACCCGGCCGGCGTGTGGCTGCCCGCGACCTTCACCGTGCGACGATTCGACAAGACCGGCAAGACGCTGTCCACACACGAGTACACCGTTGACCGGGTGGAGATCGGCAGGGAGTACCCGAACAATGTGTTCGACATGCCCTGGCCGGACGGCTTGCCGGTGGAAGACCAGAAGACCGGCGAGACCTACGTGGCGGCGGCGGACGGGAGTTTGTGGCAGACGCACTGGCGGGGCGGGCCGGTGTCGCTCTGGGTGACGCGACAGTGGTGGGTGTTCGCGCTCGCGCTCGTCGGCTGGGGCGTGTGCCGGCGGGTGAAGAAGCGCCGGATGAGGAGGGCGACCGCCACCCGACCGGGCGCCACGCTGATCGAACTGCTGGTCGTCCTTGCCATCGTCGCCATCCTCATCGGCCTGCTGCTGGCGGCGATTCAGAAGGTGCGGCTGGCGTCCGCGCGGGTGGTGTGCCTGTCGCGGATGCAGCAACTCGGGCTGGCCGCACACAACCACCATTCGGCGAAGGGCGAGTTCCCGGCCGGTGTGTGGTTCCGGCCGTCGAACGCCGACAACTCGGCCGGCCTCTCGTGGCAAACGGCGCTCCTGCCGTACCTGGAACAGGACGCCCTGTGGCAGCGAGCTTCGGCCGCACACCAGGCCGACCCGATCGGCAACACGGCCGAACACCGGGCCATCGCCGCCGTGAAGTTGCCCGCGTTCCGCTGCTTCGCCGACACCCGCGACTACGGGCGGTACGGGCACTTCGGGCCGGACGTGTGGGGCCACCCCGGCTGGGCGCTGAACAACTACCTCGGCGTGGCGGGCACTGCGATGAGCGAGAACGACGGGCTGTTCCACCCCGGAAGGGCGAGCAAACTGGCGGAGGTGACCGACGGCACCAGCCACACGCTGATGATCGGCGAGCGGCCGAGCGGCCCGCACGGGTACTACAGCAACTGGTACGCCGGCTGGGGGTTCATGCGGTACTTCTACGCCACCAGCCTGCCAATCGACGTGCGGTTCGCCAACACGCCCGTTCAGAACGTGAACTGCCCGCGGGTGGGCGTGTTTCAGGTCGGGAAGCACGACGACCCGTGCCACGACTACCACTTCTGGAGCTACCACGACGGCGGGGCGAACTTCGCGTTCGCCGACGGGAGCGTGCGGTTCGTCACGTATGCGGCGGCGGGGAATCTCCCCGCCCTGGCCACCAAAGCCGGCGGCGAGGTGGCGAGCGACTGACGTGCCCGCTCGCGGAGCGAGCAGACCACTGGAGCATTGTCAGTCCGCTCGTTGTGGCGGAGGGCCGTTCGAGGTCGGGCGGGCGAGCCGACGCTTCGTCGGCGACCCCCGCCGCGCACACGTTCGGCGGGGGTCGCCGGGCTGCGCCCGTCCCGCCCGCCCTACAACGTCGCAACGCACAGACTGAAAATGCCCTACACCGGGTACTCGTTGAAGATCTGTTCGATGCGGCCGGCGGCGGCGAGGAACGCGCTCATGAGGGCCGGGTCGAATCGGCCGGGGCACTCGTGAGTCAGCGTGCGGACGGCACGGGTGTGCGTCAGGGCCGGGCGGTACGGGCGGCGACTCCGCAGGCTCTCGTAAGTCGATGCGATCGACACCACGCGGGCCGAGAGCGGGATGTCGACCCCCACCTGCCGCTCCGGGTAGCCGTTCCCGTCCCACCGCTCGTGGTGCCCGCTGATCAGCTCCGTCGCCAGCCCCACGCACCCGCTCTCGCTCGGGAACTTGTCGGCCAGCCCGCCGATGATGTCCGCCCCGGAGGTCGGGTGCGTCTCCATCACCTGCCGCTCGTCGTCGTCCAGCTTGCCCGGCTTGAGCGTCAGCCCGCCCGGCAGCACCAGCAGGCCCACGTCGTACAGGCTGCTACTCGCGGCCAGCATGGTGATGTACGTCGGGTCTTTCAGCCGCAGGTACTCGCCGCTCCCCTCCACCATCTGCGCGATCACCCGCACGTACCGGGCGACCCGCGAGCGGAACCCCGGCGCCATGTACCCGGCCTCCACCATCACCCGCGACAGCGTCACCGTCATCAGGTCCCACGGGCTGGCGGTGGTCGCCGGCAGGGCCAGCCCGCCGGGGGCGGTGGGCATCGGCTGGCGGTGGATGCCGTCCAGGGCGAACCGCATGGTCTCCATCGTCAGCACGCCCCGCTGCCCGTGGATCGTCTCGCGGCGGCCGAGCAGCACGCGGATGCGGGACCGCAGTTCCACGGGGGTGAACGGCTTGGTCATGAAGTCGTCCGCCCCGATCGACACCAGCCCGGACAGCGCGGCCACCGGCACCGTGCCGCTCACCACCAGGATCATCGTCGGCTGCTCGCTGGTCATCCGCCGGGCGAGGGCGATGAGTTCGCGGGCGGAGCCGCGCTCCGGGCTGGCGTCGAGCACGATCAGGTCGAACGTGTACTTCTCCAGGTACTGGCGGGCGTCCGGCACGTGGGCGGCCTCGGCCACGTCGAAGTCGTCGCCGAGCAGCGAGCTGAGCATGCCGCGGGACATGGGGTCGGAGTCGACCACCAGCACGCGGGTGCGGTCGGTCGCGCCGTCGCTGCTGCGGGTGTGGCTGGGCGACAGGCGGGTGAACGGCTCCAGGGCGGTGGACACGGCGGCGGCCGACGGGAACCGCATGTCCGGGTCGATCTGCATGAGCTGGTTGACGATGTCGGCGAGGTCGGTGGGCAACTCCGGGCGGGCCAGCCGCACGTCCGGCGGGGGCGAGTTCAGGCGGCGGGACAGGTCGGACAGGGGGTTGCCGCTTTCCGGGTACGGCTCGCGGGCGGTGAGCGCCCAGTACATCGTCGCGCCGAGACTGAACAAGTCGGCGCGGCCGTCCACCAGGTGCGGGTCGCGGGCCTGCTCCGGCGCCATGTACCCGACGGTGCCCAACAGGGTGCCCGGCTCGGTGAGCGCGTGCCGCGGGTGCAGGGCCAGCCCGAAGTCGAGCAGCTTGGCCTTCCAGTCCGGGGTGACGATCACGTTGCTCGGCTTCAGGTCGCGGTGGACGAGGCCGTGCTCGTGCGCCTCGGCCAAGGCGTCGGCGATCTGGCGGAACACCTCGGCCGCACGGCCGACGGGCATCGGCCCGTGCGTCCGCACCTGCGTGTCCAGGTCGTGCCCCTGCACGTACTCCATCACGAAGAAGTCGGTGCCGTCGTCGGCGTGCTGGCCGCCGGCGATGTGCCGGCCGGCGTCCAGGCAGGCGACGATGTTCGGGTGCTTCAGGCGGGCCACGCTGCGGGCCTCGGCGTAGAAGCGGTAGGCCAGCCGCGGGTTCTTCTCCTTCGCGTGCGCCGTCACCTTGATGGCCACCCGCCGCCGCAGGTGAATGTGTTCGCCCAAATACACCAGCCCCATCCCGCCGCGGCCGAGGATTTCGAGCAGCCGGTACGCGCCGAGCAGCGTCTCCCCGTGCCGCCCGCTCTTCACCAGCTTGGCCTGGAAGGCGGTGAGCAGCTTGAACTGCTGCAATTTCTCCACCAACTCGTCTTGCGAACGGCACTCGCACACCTCGGCCTTGTGCAGGGCCGGCAGCTCCTCCCACTCCTCGGCCAGGACGACCGACTGGTCTAACAACACGCCCAACAGCCGCACCGCCCCCGACTCCATTTGAGCCGGGGCCAGGTCGATGACGGCGGTGCCGTTGGCGTCGG
>JANNVG010001112.1:0-4366 GCA_031414395.1 Fimbriiglobus sp. | reverse complement strand
GTGACGAGTACCCAGGCGGCTCACGCCGCCGGTTCACCAGTTGAGGCCGCTCGCGGAGCGAGCAGAGCACTTCAGTTCTCGCTGAACCCCGGCGGGAACGGGCGACGGTGATTGCCCCCGCCGACCGCGCCCACCAGCACCCGCACGCGGGCGGCCACGTCGGCGTCGTTCAGCAACTGCTGCTTCACCGGCAGCGGCAGCGGCAGGCTGTACCCGAGCAGGTCGCACACTTCGCCCAGCGGGGTGTCGCCGTCGAACAGGTGGGTGACGTGCGCGTGCGCCGGGCTGGCCGGGTCGAACCGCGCCAGCACCGCCTCCCGCAGCTCCCGCCGCAGGGCCGTCGCCTCCGCCAGCACCGGCCGCACGTCGGTCAGCAGTTCCCCGCGGGCCAGCCGGTACAGCTTGTCCGCGTCCGGGATCTCTTCCACCAGCCGCAGGCGGGCCAGTCCGCGGAGCTTCAGGTGATACCGGCCGTCGGGCAACTTCTCGGCCGCGACGACCCGCCCCAGGCAGGCGGTCGGCTCGATCGGCGGGCGGCCGTCGTACGTCTCGTCCCAGTTGTCGTCGGGGGTGAGCAGCACCATCGCAATCAACTGGTCGCCGGCCAGTGCGTCGGCGGTCATCTGCCGATACCGCGGCTCGAACATGTGCAGCCCCTGTTCGACGTGCGGGAAGAGCACCAGATTGGGCAGCGGGAACAGCCGCGCCACCCCGGCGTACTCGTCCAGCGCCGCCCGGTCCTCACGCATCCCCGTTCCCCGTGTGCAACCGAACCGGCGTGTCACCGCCGGGCGAGTCGAGGGCGGCCGTCACGTCCGCCCACAGGCGGGCCGCGTCCACCCCGAGGTACACCGGGGGGAAGGTGGCGGCTTTGGCCGACCCGCGGGCCAGTTGGGTGCGGGCGGCGACGGCATTCCCTCTGCCCCATTGGTAGAGGGCGACGGCCGCGTGGATCAAGCTTTGGATGAACCGGCGGTCGGATTGGTCACATTCCCGCCACAGGTGTTCCCACTCCTCGTGGGCGTCGAAGTGTCGGCCGGCGTTGAACAGTTGCACCCCTCGGGCGAACCGCGGGTCGGCGGCGGTGGCGGTCATGGGGTGTCGCCGGCCGCAATCTCGCTCGCGGTGGAGAGGAAGACTTGGTTCACACTGTCGTGATCGAAGTACACGAACCCACCCCCCGGCCGTAGGAACACGGCGACACCGTTCTTGTTGATGACCGCTCTCGGGTGGTCGATCTCGTACCGCGTGCCGCCGTGAAGCTCGATCACGAACACGCGAAACGGCCGTGCGTCGGCGAGAGAGTTGATCGCGTCGTCGAAGTTGTCGGCGGTCATCGGCGGTTCCCCCTGGTGGTGTCCGCATTCTACCTCATCGGCGACCGTTTTCCGACACCTCACCCGCTGCCGGTCAGCTTCGCCCGCAGCACCTTGTAGTCGGTCTTGCCGGTGCCCAGCACGGGGATCTTGTCCACCTTCGTCACGCCGTCCAGTCGCATCACCCCGCGGAAGCCCTCCCGTTGCAGCACCGCGTTCGCCTCCCGGATCGTCACCTCCTCGGTGGTGAACAGCACCACGTTGCGGCCGTCGGGCGTCTCGATGCCCTCGACGGCCACCCGCGGGCCGTCCTCGGTCGGCGGGTACAGCTTGGCGAACGGCTCTTCCAGCGCGGGCAACGAGATCATCTCCCCGCCGGCCTTCAGGAACCGCTTCAGTCGGCCGTGGAAGGTGATGTACCCGTCGGGGGCCACGGCCACCAAGTCGCCGGTCATGTACCACCGCTTCCCGTCCTCTTCCTTGAACGGCGACGGCCCGTCGTGCCCGATGTAGCCGGGGAAGACGTTCGGCCCGCTCACTTCGAGCAAGCCCATTGCCCCTTGCGGCACGGGCTGGCCGGAGTCCACGTCGAGGACGCGAATGTCCTCGCCGGCCGGCGGCTTGCCGATGGTGCCGGGCCGCACCGCGTCGGGCGGGTTGAACGTGACGATCGGCGCGCACTCGGTGATGCCGTACCCCTCCACCACCGTCGCGCCCGGGGCCAGCCTCTTCGCCTTCTCGAAGAGGGAGTCCGGGCACTTCTCGGCGCCGACCACGAGCATCTTGAGCGTGTGCAGTTCACTCCCCGTCGCTTTGTCCAGGATGTACCCCAGGAACGTCGGCGTGCCGGCGATGATTGTGGGTTTGTACGTGGCGACCTTCCGCACCAGCCCGCCGGCGTCGGTCGGGTCGGGGTGGTGCAAAATCCTGATGCCGGACAGCAGCGGCAGCAGCGCCGTGACCGTGTGCCCGAAGCTGTGGAACAGCGGCAGGAAGCCGAGGATGGCGTCGGCCCGCGTGATGTACAGGGCGGGGATGACCATCCGCATGTTGCTCAGCACGTTGGCGTGCGTGAGCGGCACCGCCTTCGGCGCCTTCTCGCTGCCACTCGTGAACAGCACCACCGCCGGCGCGCTCGGGTCGCGCACGGCGTGCCTGAGGGCCGCCGCCTTCGCCAGCGCCGGGAACACCTTCTGGTGCAGCAGGGTGCGGATCGCCTCGAACTTGCCGACCGTCTTCCGCACCGCTTCCAGGTACACGAACTCCACGCCCGGTACGCTCAGGTGCGTGCGGTCGATGAACGCCTTCGACGTGACCACCCGCTTCAGGCCCATCAGGTTGACGGCGTGGGCCAGGTTCGTCGGCCCGGTCGTCCAGTTCAGAATGACCGGCAGCTTGCCCGCCAGGTGCAGAGCCAACAGCGCCACGTCCCCGCCCACGCTCGCCGGCATCATCAGCCCGACGTTCGGCTCGGGGAACTGACGGAACCGCGCGGCCATCAGCCGCGCGCCGAGCAGCATCCGCTCGTAGGTGACCACCCCGGCGATGTCGTCGGCCGCGGCCACGTCCGTCGGGTGCTTCAGGCAGCGGCGGACGAACGCCTCGGGCACGGTGTCGCCGAGGATCTCCATGTCCCCGCTGTCGGACGGCGGCTGGAACCACACCTTCGGCGGCGGCTTGGCCGGCCCCTTCGCGGCCAGCCCCGCGCCGATGGCCCACAGCGCCCCCACCGTCTGCGGCACCTGATCCCCGCTGAACCCGAACCGCTGCTCCACTTGGAGCGTGATGTCCATCCCATCCAGGCTGTCCAGGCCCAGGTCGAGGAACGTCGTTTCGGGGCGGTTCTCGGCGTCGGTGACGGGCCGCTTGAGCTTCTCGGCGATCACATCCGCGACGGCCTGCTTCACCTCCGGCTTGACGGCCGACAGGTCGAGCGTCGGGTCGGCGTGCGGCGGGGGGAAGTCGCGCCCGCGGGCGCCGAAGGCGAAGTGGTACGGCACGAACGTGGGCAGTTCGCCCGGCCACACGCTCGCGCCGGCGTCGGGCGTCGGCACGGCCTCGCTCGCGTCCCGCTGCTGTTCGGTCTCGGCGGCGGCTTGCGCGTTCGGCGAGGTGGTGTCCGCCTCGTACCACTGGTCCAGCCAGGCGTTGATGGCGTCGCGGGTGGCCTCCGGCCGCTCGGCGGCGGTGAACGCCTCCAGCGTCATCGTCACCTTCCGCCGCGGGGTGAAGAACCACAGGTTCGACAGCAGGATGAGCCAGCCCTTGATGAGCATGGTGAAGATCGGCTGGAGCGGCCCCTGGTACGCCCACGAGAACCAACTGCCCCACAGCCCGCGGGTGCGGACGAGCACCACCGTGGCGTTCGGCGCCATGGCCAGCACGTCCGACACCGCCCGCGCCCCGCCGAGTCGTTCGACGCCGTCGCGGGTCAGCCGGCCGCTCGGCCACAGCAGCACGCTGTCGCCCGCATTGAGCGCGTCGGCGATGCGGCCGGCGGCATCGGCCGCCCGCCTGGCCGCGTCCGCGCTCGCCTTCTCCATGTCGGGCACTTTGATCGTCCGCAGGACGGCGGCCATGGCGCCGAGCACGGGGTTGCCGAAGTTCACCTCGTTCGCCACCGGGCGGAAGTCGAACATCGGCCACAAGTGCACGATCACGTTCGGCGGGTCGGTGAACCCGACGTGGTTGGGCAGAACGAGGTACGGGCCGGGCTTGGCCAGCACCTCTTTTTTGCCCTTCACGGTGACGGAGTAGCGGAGCGCGAGTACGAACCGGGCGAACACCCAGCCGACCCACCGGAGCAGACGCAGCACGGGGCAACCCTCGCCGGACTGAGGGAGAGGATACGAATTCCTTCAGACCAGTTGCGAAGCGAGCGGAAGTGGGGAAGTGCGACACGCCCGCCGGTTCCGGGCGAACCCGGCCCGCCAGGGCCGCGGGTGTGAATTGAAAAGCGGCCACGGATGACACGGACTGAACGGATCAAGACCGTAGTCTTGTAGGGCGGGTCGAGCAGGTCCGGTTACGGACCGCGTCGCCCCGCCACG
>JANNVG010001111.1:0-3252 GCA_031414395.1 Fimbriiglobus sp. | reverse complement strand
GATCCCTTCGCCCGGCGTGAGTCGTTGATGGACCGCCACCAGCCACGCCAAATAGAGCGACCAGAACAGCAGCAGCGGGGTGTCGGGCGTCATCATCACCGCGCCGAACGTGTAGACCGGGGTGAACACGGTGGCGAACAGGATGCCCCGCGGGCGGGTGAGCCAGCCGACCACGCCGAGCACGGTGAGGGTGGCGATGCACGCCGGCAATCGCACGGCGAACGGCGTGTCGCCGAACAGCTCGGTGCTCGCGCGGATCATCAGCGCGGTCAGGGGCGGGTGGTCGAAGTAGCTCAGTTGCAGCTCCTTCGACCAGCACCAGTAATACAGTTCGTCGTCGTGCAGCGGCACCCACGCGGCCAGGGCGGCGTACACCACCCCCAGGATGGCCAACAGCACAATGAACCAGCGCCCGCTCACGGCCGCGCCCTCTCGGCGTGATTTGAAGGGCGGGAGTGTACCGGACGGGCGGCGGGCGGTGGAAGGCCGAGTTGGGGGGCACTGATTTGGCGAACCCGGCCCGTGCTAGAATGCGTCTGCCCCCCGCCTGCAGACTTCGCCATGAAATGCCAGCGCTGCCCGAAACAGGCCACCTTGCACATCACCGAGGTGCTGCCGCTCGACAAGTTCGAGGAGTACCACTTCTGCGAGGAGTGCGCGAAGAAGTACCTGTACCCGACCGCACCGGGCAAGAAAACGAGCGGCGACGGCGACGACCCCGGCGGGAAGGTGTGCGAGAGGTGCGGGCTGAAGTTCGTCGAGTTCCGCAACACCGGGCGGCTGGGCTGCCCGCACGACTACGACGCCTTCAAGCCCGAACTCATCCCGCTCCTGGAGAGCATCCACGGCGAGCCGACGCACGAGGGCAAGTCGCCCCGCCGCCAGCCGCGGGCGAAGGCCGAGCTGCGGGAGTTGGCCCAGCTCCGCCGCAGCCTGCAAGACGCCGTCACCGGCGAGAAGTACGAGGAGGCCGCCCGCCTCCGGGACCGCATCAAGCAGATGGAAGAGGGCTGACGTGCTCTGCTCGCTCCGCGAGCGGGTTCCGGAACCGCTCGCGGAGCGAGTGGACCACTCCAACCTGGCATTGCACCCCACAGGCGTCCGCCCCGATGATACGCGCAGCGTCCCCCCCACCCGGCGTGGCGATATGAACCCGTGCCACTTCTGCGGCCAGCCGGCCACCATCCACTACACCAGCCTGATCGGCAAGAAGAAGGTGGAGCAGCACCTGTGCGAGGGGTGCGCGCGGCGGGAGGGCATCCTCACCGACGGGCCGGTCACGTCCGCCCCGCTGAATTTGCAAGCCCTGGTGCAGATGGTGCTCGGCCAGCACTCGGCCGCCGACACGACCGCCCTGACGTGCCCCGAGTGCGGGCTGAAGTACGCCCAATTCCGCACCGACGGCCGCTTCGGGTGCGCGCACGACTATGATGCCTTCGGGGACATGCTCCGCACGCTCCTCGACCGCATCCACCGCGACACCACCCACCGCGGGAAGGTGCCGAAGGCGCTGGCCGGGCGGGGCGAGGCCGCCGCCCTCCGCCGCCGACTGGCCGAGGCGGTCGACGCCGAGCGGTACGAAGAGGCCGCCGGCCTCCGCGACCTGATCCGACAGAAGGAAGGGGCCGATGGACCTGGATAGCCTGCTGCCGAACCTGGGCGAATGGCTCCGCGGCACCGGCCCGGACGTGGACGTGGTCGTGTCCACCCGCATCCGCTTGGCCCGCAACCTGGCCGACCTGCCATTCACCACGCGCGCCACCGTTGCACAAAAAGGGGAGACCGAAACCCGCGTGCGGGAGGCCGTCAGCAAGGCCGCACTCGACCCCAAGCTGGAGTACCTGAGCGTCGCCGAGTTGTCGCCACTCGACCGCCAGTTCCTCGTCGAGCGGCAGCTCATCAGCCGCGAGTTGGCCAGCACCCTGGACGGCCCCCGCGGGGTGGCCTTCGACTCGAACGAGTCCGTGTCCGTGATGGTGAACGAGGAAGACCACCTGCGGATCCAGGTGATGCGGAGCGGGCTGGCCCTGGACGACGCCTGGGAGCGGATCGACCGCGTGGACGACGCCCTCGAAGCCCGCCTGAGTTACGCCTTCCACGACCAGTTCGGCTACCTGACCGCCTGCCCGACGAACGTGGGCACCGGCCTGCGGGCGAGCGTCATGCTCCACTTGCCGGCGCTCGGCATCACGAAGCAGATCGAAAAGGTGTTCAAGGCCCTTCAGAAGATCAACCTGGTCGTCCGCGGACTGTACGGCGAGGGCAGCCGGGCGAGCGGCGACCTGTACCAGATCTCGAACCAGGTGACGCTCGGCAAGAGCGAGCCGCGGCTGCTGACCGAGATCAAAGAAGTGATCGGGATGATCCTGCAGTACGAGCGGCAGGCCCGGCAAGTGCTGTTGAAGGAGCGGCGGCAGGCGGAGCAAGACCGCGTGGCGCGGGCCATCGGTACGCTCGGCAGCGCCACCATGATTACGAGTGAAGAGACGATGGAGCTGCTGTCGTCGGTGCGGCTGGGCATCCACCTGAACCTGCTCGACGACCTGCCGCACACCACCGTGAACCGCCTGTTCATCCACTCGCAAGCGGCCCACCTGCAAAAGCTCACCGGCCAGCAACTCGACGGCGAGGAACGAAACGCGGCGAGAGCAAGATACCTCCGCAACTGCCTGCGGGATCTCGGCGGGAAGTAAGGTAGGTGCCGCTTGCCGAGCGGCACCACGGGAGCCAGTCTCGCCGGTCTGCGTAATCCGTGCGAAAATGCTTGCTCGGCTGGCGGGAGGGCTGTATCGTTTTGCTAGTGTACCCGCAGCAGCCGGGTCTGCGCAGCAGGATATGCAGACCTGCCGAATCACAAGTTCGGCCGTATAAGGCAAGAACACCGCAGGCTGGTAGGCCTGTCGAATGGAGGCTACGATGCGAAAGCGGTTGTTCCTGTTGGCCTTAACCGCGACAGGATGTTCACGTCCAGTGGATGAGGCAGGGAAGCTTACTCACCCAACTACACCCGCTGCCAATACCGCACAGTCATCACTTACGAAGCGCAGCGAGGAGCAGATAGCTTCTGACTGTGTACGAGAATTGCGGAAGGAGGGTTTTTCGGTCGAGAAAGTTAGTGACTGTCCCACAAGGGGTGGTCGGGGGCGTAAAATAGCCCATGAGAACTCAATCCTACCCGAGTGATGTGACCGACGAGCAGTGGGTGTTGATCCAGCCGCACATCCCGGTGTACCCCGGCGGGCGGCCCCGCAC
>JANNVG010001110.1:0-5176 GCA_031414395.1 Fimbriiglobus sp. | reverse complement strand
GTGCGGGGCCGCCCGCCGGGGTACACCGGGATGTGCGGCTGGATCAACACCCACTGCTCGTCGGTCACATCACTCGGGTAGGATTGAGTTCTCATGGGCTATTTTACGCCCCCGACCACCCCTTGTGGGACAGTCACTGAGGGACAAGCTCGGCATCAAGCCAGGCCAAGAACTCATCTTGAATGAAGACGCTCAAGGGATTCGGTTGCAGACGTTTCAACAAGCTGCCCGAACCGCTCAAGCGGAATTCGCCCGATACGTTCGGCCAGGGGAAGGCGTCGTGGATGAGCTAATCCGGGAAAGGCGCGAGGAAGCGCAGCGGGATCATGACCAGTAGGGTGGTTCTCGATACTTCGGCGGTTCTTGCGTTGTTGTTCAAAGAGACAGGCCATGACACGGTGCTTGTTCGTGGAAGCGGGGGCTTGATGTCAGACGTGTCGTACTCAGAGACAATCGCCAAGTGCCTCGACCGGGGCGTCCCGCTCACGACGACAGAATCAGTGTTGGCACTGCTCCAACTGACGCTGATACCGTTCGATACAAGGCATGCTGTCAGAGCCGCGTCACTACGACCTGCGACACGCTTACTCAACGCCTCGTTTGCGGACAGGGCGTGCTTGGCCACGGCATCGCTCGCCAAACTGCCCGCGATGACAGCGGATAAAGATTGGGCGAAAGCCTCACTCGACATCGAGCTCCTGTTGATCCGGTAACAATCATGAACAACCTCATCACCACAGCACTCCCAAACCTTGCCGACGCAGGGAACCCGCGCACCCAAGTGACGGAAGTGGTGAGTGCTTGGCTGACGAAGTCGCCTTCGGTCGAGACGCGAAAAGCGTACACACGCGAGTTGAACCAGTTCCGAAACTTCGTCGGTATCGAGGCCGGTGCCTGGGAAGAGTTGGCGCGGATTCGTCCGACGCATGTTGCCGCATGGCGGGACCACCTGCTTGCGGCCGGGCAGTCCAACTCGGCCATCGGCCGCAAGCTCTCGGTGATCCGAAGCGTGTTCGGATACCTGCAAGCCTACGGCTTCAGCGGGGCCAACCCGGCCGACACGAAATACGTGGCATCCCCGGCAGTTCCGCGAGACGGCAAAACGGTGGCACTCACTCCCGAAGACACACGCCGGTTGCTCGACGCTCCTTCTCCAGATACGCCCGAAGGTGTGCGGAACCGGGCGATGTTCGCGGTACTCGCCTACACCGGTTGCCGCGTCGGTGAACTCAGCCGCCTCCGCGTCTGTGATTACAAGGCGAGCGGCGGACACAAAGTGCTCGAAGTACGGGGCAAAGGTGGCAAGGAACGCCGCGTCCCGCTCCACCCGGAAGCGTTCGAGCGTCTCGACGCATGGCTCGAAACCTTCATCCCCAAGGATGCTCTCTGCCCGCTCTTCCGTCCGACACGCTCCGCGCGAGGGTGCGGGGTAGACGGGTTCAGGGATGAACCGCTCACACGGCGGGCCGTGCAATACCTGGTTGCACGCTTCGTGAAGCGACTCGGACTCGATCCGAACGTGACGGTGCATTCGTTCCGCGTAACGGCTCTCACCACGGCCCGCGAACGCGGGGCCGACATCGTGGATCTGCAAGACTTCGCCGGGCACGCCGATCCTCGGACCACGCTTGGCTACATCCGGAACCGCGACCGCTTGCACCGGTCACCGGCTTACGTCCTGAAGTACTGAACCGCTCACAACGAAGCCCAACCCCTTCCGGAGATGGACGGACGGTGAGAGAACCGCGCCGATTTCGGCTCGATTCGTTTGTCTCGACTGGTGATGGATGCTCAGAACGATTCACAACCTGACCCACCATGAAACCCATACTCGTTACACACCAGAGAAAGGGCAGCAGCATCGCTGGCGCTTGCGAACCGCGGTCGCTTGGTCGGGCGTCTAGCGGTGCGCTCTGCTTACCACGGAAAGAAGCGGCAGAATCGCAAGGTGACTGCTTCATCGTTATAAACAGACAGGGCAGATGCTGGGACGGCATGGGTTGGACGGCCTCGTGGTGCGACGCGATCCAGTTTCGCCGCCCGGCAGCCGCTTACGAATCGTGCGACGAGGCGGCGCGCGAAGCCAAACAGCTTACTGGAGAGGCCGGGGTGATCTGCTACATCCCGCCCGGTACGCCCGCCTCTTTCGTCCTCGTCCCCTTCCCCGACCTGTCTCATGTGGACTTGCGGGACTTCGCCCGCAAGCCGGAAGTGTGCTGAATCGCCAGCTTTTTAATCGTTCCGTTTCGCAGGTGAATCTGAACCTGGGCGACGCGGCTCATGTGGGTTACCCGCGTGATGTGAACCCAGATTTCGCTCACGACGCTTCTGATCTTCGCCTTCAGCTTCCGCCTTACCTCTTTCAGTTCGTCGCCCTTCACAGAACCGAGGAAGCCGAGAAGTGACTGCACCTCACCGAGGTTGACTGCCTTGCAACTTGCGGCATCGGCCTTCAACTCCTCTAACCGTCGCACCGCTTCCTTCTTCGACTTGTGCAGCGCCTTCAACAATCCGTGGTACGTCTCGGGACTTTCTTCGTCGGGGTCGGCGGCTTTCTGCTCCGCGTCCTGGATGCGGTGGTCGAGCACTACCAACTTGCCGGTCAGGTCGCCGATTTCAGCCTCGCGGTCGTCGCCCTCGTTTTCCCCGCCCAGAATGTCTCCCGTCGTCAACTCGGACAGTGCTTGAAGCACGGCCTGCTCGAACGGGGGATACGGGAACGAGAGCGCCTTGCCTCTTCGGGTCGAACCGTTTGCCGTCGCACCCGAGGTGAGATAGCGGTACGGGCGGGTTTCCCCTCCGGGCGTCGTCGCCTGACGGAAGGTATGGACCGACATCGTCGTCTTGTCTTCTGCGTGCCAGACGATCCCAGTGAAAAGATTCGTCTCGAACTCACCGGGCCTGCCCATGACGCGATACCTCGCCTTCATCCCCGCCTGCACCTGGAAGAACGTCTCTTCGGTCACGACGGGCGGGAAGTAGCCCTTGATCGGTTGGCCGCAATCGACCCGCTTGTTGCCCTCCTCACGGGACTGCGGTTGGAACTCGCCGAACACTGCCCGATTGGACAAGATTTGCAGGACGTAGGAGTCCCGCCATTTTCCGGAATCGCCAAACGGCGGGTACTTCTTCGGGTGGGCAACGAGATGCTGTAGGATGCGACTCACACCCAATCCCTCGGCACTAAGCCGGAAGATTTCCCGTACCGTCAAAGCCCTCGCTGGAATCAACCGGTAACCCTCTTCGGTCAGTTCGAGCCACCGAGGTGCCATCCTCGTCATGGGGAGTCCGGTCGCTGCCCGTTCCTTCTTCTTCGCCCATGCGTCCTTGAGCCGGAACGACTTCGTGGCCGACTCTTCGTGGGCACGACTCATGTAAATGAGCGGCTCAAGCAGGGCGGCGATGTCGTTAATCGAGTCCTGGGAGTAAGTCCGACGCGGTTCGCGGGTGACTATCGAGACCCCGCTGTTTAAGATGGAGATGAAGAGTTGCAGCGCTTCGCCCACCTTGTTCCGGGAGAGGCGGTCGATGCTCTCGATGATCAGAACGGAACCGCGAAGCACGCGACCGATGCGGATCGCCTCCAAGAACTCGGCGAGGGCACCGACTTTGGCGTTCGCTCCGCGGAAGGCGGACACGCCGAGGTCGTTCAGGGTCAGGGACTCGTCGAGTACCCAACCGTTCTCGCGGCAGACTTCGACGGCGAACTCGGCCTGACGCCGGAACGACTCGCCCTTCTGCTGCTTCTTGGACGAGAACCGGATGTAGGAGAACGCGCGTGACACCTGAGCCTCCGTGCTCTTGGAACGGCGGGCAACCATGAGAAATCCTCGGGTAATGGGCATTCTAGGCGGCTTTATGCAAAGTGCCAAGCCGTTCGACATCGCCACCTGCATGTATTACACCGGCCTCGACCCGTTCACGAAGAAGCCGGTGACGATCGCCAAGGGGCTGAACGACCGCAAGCTGCAGCGGGCGCTGATGCAGTTCTTCAAGCCGGCGAACTACTTCGAGGTGCGGGAGGCGCTCATCCAGGCGAAGCGAACCGACCTGATCGGCGGGTGCGACGGGCTGATCCCGCCGAACCCGCCGAAGGAGGCGATTGAGGCGCGGCGGAAGAAGGCGAACCAGGGCGGCGACCACTACCACACGGTTGCCAACCCCGCGGCGGGCGAAGCCCCCGGCGAGCGCGGCGCCGAGCCGTCGAAGACCGGCTACCGACCGGGGCGGAAGTCGGCGGAGAGGCGGCAGAAACGACAAAAGGGAGGCAGGAACGATGTCCCCTGAGATTCGGGAAGCCGTTCAGTTGCACGGTTTCGCCCTCATCAACGAGGATGCCGGCGGGCAGGAAAGCCGGGAGGCGATGGCACGATACGGGCAGTTGCTCACCCTCCCTGGACTGGCCGAGGTGCAGACGCTTGAACTTCGGGAGAAGGATAACGGGACTCCCAACACATACAGCGGGAATTACGGACGGGGGGAGTTTCCTCTCCACACCGACCTCGCCCATTGGTCGTTGCCGCCGCGTTACTTCGTGCTACGGTGCGTTGTGGGTGCGGAGAACGTGCCGACAAGGCTGGTCGATGGTTTCGATCTGATCGAAGCAGTGGGCGAACTGAAAATGTCCCGCGCCATCGTGCAACCCAGAAGGCCGATTGTGGGCCGGCTCTCCTTGCTCCACCTGTTGGATACCCACGCAAAGGCGAAGGTGTTGAGGTGGGATGAGTTGTTCATTGTGCCCGTCACAGCCGAGGGAAGGAGTGCCTTTGAGGCTGTCAGGGACTACCTTGTGCAATCAAAAAGCATAGAAATCACGTTGGCAAAGCCCGGTGACACTCTTGTTGTGGACAATTGGCGGATGCTGCACGGCCGAGCGGCGTCTTCCGAAATGACAAGACGACGACTTGACCGTGCTTACATCGACGAACTCAAGGGGGCGTAAATGGCAGAACAGACGCTTCATCCGTGGTCAACCGACGCACTACTCGCAAAGTCGCAGTTGTACTTCAGCGAAATGCTGAGGTATTCCCGTAATGGTAACCGTTCACGGCCTGTCGGACTCGGCTTGACCGGTGAGGCGTGTGGCGGCCATTCTCGGGCATGACTCGGCCGCCGTCCATCCCTGCTGACCTGTGGGACTCCTTCCCGCCCGCCGCCCGAGCGGTCATCGCCACCC
>JANNVG010001109.1:0-4169 GCA_031414395.1 Fimbriiglobus sp. | reverse complement strand
TTGAGTCGGACGGCTGGAACGGGTGGCCGACTCTCGCCGAGAGTCGGACGGGGGCCGATACATGGGAAGCCGGCGTGGAGCGTGGCAATGCCTTCACGCGCTCCACGGGTGACTCACTCGCTACACCCCCACTCCGACTCTCGGCGAGAGTCGGCCACCCGTTCCGACCCGACCACGCCATCAGTTCGAGCTGCTGTACAGGCGGCGGCGGCGGTCGAACCCGAACGGGTCGGCGTGGAAGCGGCGGTAGCACCCGCCGCACAAATCGAACTCGCACGCCTTCGCGGCGGGCGGCTCCGGCGGGTGGTGCAAGTCGGCGGAGTCATCCGACAGCAGTTCTTCCATGGCGTCGATGTGGTCCGGGTCGTCCTGCCCGTCCAGGTCGGTGTCGGTCAGGGCGGCCGGTTCGCACACCCGCCGGGCTTCCAACCGCACGGCGTATCGGCCGTCCTGCCCGGACACGAGTTCCTTACCGCACACGTCGCAGTAGCAGCGGAGCATGGTCGTGGTGTCCTTCAATCGACGGGTCGGTCCACCGCGAGGGCGTCGGGCGAGTCGGCGAACCGCTCCTCGGGGTCAACATACTCCACTCATCACACGTTCCGAGTGGGGTGTCAAGCAGAAAGCATCAGTTCCAAGTTCCAGGTTCCAGGTTCCAAGTTGGCAAGCGAGTGAGCCTCTCCCGCGGTGTCAAGTGCTCGTTCCGAAAACGTCGAGACGGCGACTTGGAACCTGGAACTTGGAACTTGGAACCCGGTTCACCGCCGCTTCTTCTTGAACGCCTCGCTCGCCCGCATCAGGATGTCGTTCTCCTCCGCCGTCAGGCTGCCCTTGCCCTGGCGGGCCACCTTCGCCAGCACCGCGTCGAGCTTCGCCTCCAGGTGTTCGTCCACCCCGCCGCCGGCCGCCGGCTGCGGCACCGGGTCGGGCTTGGCGGGCGGCGGGGGCGCGTCCGCGCGGGCGCTCGGCCGCGGGGCGTTGTCGTCGTACACCCGCAAATTGGCCGGACTCCGCCGCGACCCCTCCCGCCGGCGGAACAGACCGCCGATCATGTCCACGAACCCGAAGATCCGCCCGCGGGTGCGGAAGTAGGCGAACCCGACCGCCGCCCCGACGAGCGGTTCCGTCACGTGCGGCAGCGCTTCGAAGGAGCGGTTGGCCACCGCACCGAGCAGCACCAGCAGGTGCAACCCGAGGTAGATGCACACCAGAATCCACACCGGGATCGGGATGAGGAACCAGATGCGGATGGGCCGGTGCGGGTAGTGGAAGGCGAACAGCACCATGGTGGCGAACATGGGGGCGGAGGTGCCGAAGGTGGGCCCGGTCGCGCCGGCGATGCCGAGGAACAGTTTCACCACGTTCGCCAGCACGCCGGCCAGGACGTAGAAGGCGACGAACCGCCCGGTGCCGTACAGGATCTCCAACTCCCCGCCGAAGAAGTACAGCAGCAGGCCGCCGAAGATGAGGCCGAAGATGATGTCTTGGGCGACCAGGAACGAGGTGAACGGCCGCCACACCTGGAACTCGTTCACGACCTTCGCGTAGTCGAACTGGAGGGCGTCTCGCAGCACGTGAACCGGCGGGCCTGGGACCGTCACGCCGTCCACCGTCACCGTCGTCGGTTCGGTGACGACGTAGCTGGCGAGTGTGAGGGCGACGGTGACGGCGATGAGGGCGATCACCCCGCGGTGCGCGGACGCCGCCCCCCACCGCCCGCCGTCGTCCCGGTAGTAATCCCGGTCGTGGATACCCATTACCGCCGCTCCGTGGGCCGCGAGGCGCGAACGAGATTTCAGTGTAGCACGACGGCCGGCCGCGGTCTTCCCCACATGGAAGGTGGTCGGGGCGAGCCGGGTCCGAACGGGTGGCCGACTCTCGCCGAGAGTCGGACGGGGGGCGTTGACATCCGAGTGCCGCGTGGAGCGGGAGAGTGGCTTCACTCGCTCCACGCGGGATTGCCCCGCTCCGCCCCCTCTCCGACTCTCGCCGAGAGTCGGCCACCCGGACCGACAGCCGGCGGCTCTCGCCGCTCGCCGCTATGGAAGCCCCCCTTTCCGCAGGGGCGGAGTTCGGGTACGGTGTCGGCACTGGTTGCACAAGGACACCCATGCCCGACCCGGCCACCGCCCTCGTCCTCGCCCGCCGCCGCATCGACCAGCTCGAAGCGGCCCTCGCCCGCCGCACCGAACTGCTCGAGCGGCGGACGGCCGAGCTGACTGACGTGCAGTCGGGCAAGGCGTACAAGTTCGCCAACTTCCTGCACCGCGTGGCCAACCGCCTGGCCCCCCTGCACACCCGCCGGCGGCGGTGGCTGCGGGCGTGCGCGCAGAAGGCGATGGGCGTCGGCCGCTGGCTGCTCCGCGGGCGGAATGCCCGCAACGGCCCCACCGCGCAGCAGCGGCACATGATCGTGTCCACCCCACCGGACGAATACAAGCGGTGGATCGCCGCCCACGAGCCGACGGCCGGCGAACTGGACCTCCAGCGGAAGAAGAAGTACGACCGCCCGCCCACCTTCTCCGTCGTGGTGCCGGTGTTCAACCCGCCGGCCGAATACCTGGACGCCATGCTCGCGTCCGTCGTCGCCCAGACGTACCCGCACTGGCAGTTGTGCCTGGCCGACGCCAGCACCGCCCCGCACGTGCGGCCGATCTTGGAGAAGTTCGCCGCCGCCGAGCCGCGGGCGAAGGTGCAGTTCCTGGACTCGAACCGCGGCATCGCCGGCAACAGCAACGCGGCCGTGGAGTTGGCCACCGGGGATTTCGTCTGCCTGCTCGACCACGACGACACGCTCCCTGCGTTCGCCCTGCACGAGCTGGCCGACGCCGTACTGATGGACGCCGACATCGACTTCATTTACACCGACGAGGACAAGCTCGACCCGACGGGCATCCGCGTGGACCCGCACTTCAAACCCGACTGGTCGCCCGAGACCCTCCGCAGCCGCAACTACATCTGCCACCTGACCTGCCTGCGGCGCGACCTGCTCACCCGCCTCGGCGGGTTCCGCCTGGGGTTCGACGGCGCGCAAGACTACGACCTGGTGCTGCGGGCCACCGAGCAGGCGAAGAAGATCGTCCACATTCCGCAGGTGCTGTACCACTGGCGGATTCACCCGCAGAGCACCGCCGGCGTGCAGACGAGCAAGATGTACGCCTACGACAGCGGGCGGAAGGCCATCGCCGAACACCTGGAACGGTGCGGGGTGGACGCCACCGTCCACGACGGGCCGGTGCTGGGAACGTACCACGTCGTGTATCACCTGCGCACCCAACCGCTGGTGTCGGTGGTCATCCCGAACAAAGACCACGCGGACGTGCTGGCCCGGTGCGTCGAGAGTTTGGCGAAGGCGAGCTACGCCAACTATGAACTGCTCATCGTGGAGAACGGCACCAGCGACCCGCGGACGCACGCCCTGTACGCGGAGCTGCGGACGCAGCCGCACGTGCGGATTCTGGAGTGGACGAAGGCGTTTAATTACGCGGCAGTGAACAACTTCGCGGCGGCGCAGGCGAAGGGCGAACTGCTCCTGTTCCTGAATAACGACATCGAGGCCATCGGCCCGGACTGGCTGGAGGAGTTGGTGAAGATCGCCGTGCAGCCGGGCGTGGGGGCGGTGGGGGCGAAGCTGCTGTACGCCGACGACACGATTCAGCACGCGGGCATTGTCATCGGCATGGGCGGGGTGGCGGGTCACGGGCACCTGAACTACCCCCGCGCCGCCCCCGGCCACGGCCAGCGGCTCATGTTCACGCAGAACGTGGCGGCCGTGACGGGCGCGTGTCTGCTCATGCCGCGGGACGTGTTCCGCAAGATCGACGGGTTCGACGAGGGGTTCGTGCTAGCCTTCAACGACGTGGACATCTGCCTGAAGGTGCTGCAAGCCGGCTACCGTGTGGTGTGGACGCCGGACGCGCTGCTGTACCACCTGGAGAGCAAGACCCGCGGGCCGGAAGACACGCCGGAGAAGCAGGCCCGCTTCAAGCGGGAGTACGACCTGTTCCACGCCAAGTGGGGCGACTTCCTGAAGGCCGGCGACCCGTACTACTCGCCGCACTTCCGATTGGATCGCCACGACTTCGCACTGAAAGCGGCGTGAGCTCGCCTCCGTAGGTCGTGGTCGAATAGTCCCCGAAGGGGACGTGAGGCCCGACACTGGAACCGGG
>JANNVG010001108.1:0-4803 GCA_031414395.1 Fimbriiglobus sp. | reverse complement strand
GGGGGTGCGCGCCCCGGGGGGGGGGGCGGGGGGGGGCCCGCCTCTTGTGTATGTTATCGGCGCCCCCCGCCCGCGGCCGTTCGCCAGTTCACCCCTTCGCCCCGGAGTGCCCCCCATGCGTCGGTTCGCCGCCCTGCTGCTCCTCGCTTCGGTCGCCGTCGCCGCCCCGGTGCCGAAGCCGGCCAAACCGCAACTGCTCGTCACCGTCGATGCCAAGTCGGGAAAATCGCAACTGGTGCTGATCGACGACGACGGCGGCAACCCGAAGGAGTTGACCGACACGAAGAGCCACGCCTCATACCCGGCGTGGCGACCGGACGGCAAGCTGATCGCGTTCAGCTCCGACCGCGAGGGCGGGCGGATGCAGGTGTTCGTGGCGGACGCCGACGGGACGAACGTGAAGCAACTGACGACCGAAGACTGTGACGCCCGCGTGCCCAGTTGGAGTCCGGACGGGAAGCGGATCGCGTACTGCCGGCGGGGGCCGGGCGGCGATTCGGCCGTGCTGGTGGTGGACGCGGCCGACGGCAAGAACCCGGTGACGATCGGCGACGGTGACGCCTGGGACCCGGCGTTCAGCCCAGACGGGAAGCGGATCGCGTTCGTGTCCGGGCGGGCCGGCGGCGGGTTCAAGCTGCACGCCATGGACGCCGACGGGTCGAACGCCGCCATGCTGGTGGACGCCGGCAACAACATCGGCTACGCGTACCCGGCGTGGAGTCCGGACGGCAAGAAGATCGCGTTCGGGCACCTGGTGAAGAACGCCATCGAGTTGCACGTGGCGGACGCCGACGGCAAGAACCTGACGGCGATCACCGCCTTCGGCGGGATGAGCGTGTACCCGGCGTGGACGGCCGACGGGAAGAAGATCGCGTTCGTGCAGTACAAGTCGGCCGAGAAGGCGGAACTGGTGGTGGCCGACGCCGACGGCAAGAACCCGAAGGCGGTGCTGACGGACTTCCGGCCGATCGAAGGCGGGCGGGCGGCGTGGCGTCCGAAGTAGAATGGGGTGGTCTTCTCCCCCCCCGAGCGGACACCGAAAGACCGCGCGCGGAGCGAGCAGACCACCCCCGAGGACGTGCCATGCCCCTCCGCGACCACTTCCACCGGCCGAACGGCCGCCGCCCGAACTGGGGCAAAGTTCACGGCATGTGGCCCGCCGTGCTCATCCAACATCTGGTCCGCGTCCTCCCGCCGCGGTATACGGTGGGGCCGCTCATTCATGTCGGTGCGCCGGAGGTCGATTTGGCCGTTCATGACGCGGAGGCGGAGAACGGCCCCACCGACTCGACCGGGGGGGGCACCGCCACCGCCACCGCCGCCTTCCCCGCCCCGACCCTCACCGCCGACACCGACCCACCGGACGTGGACGAATTCGCCGCGCGCGTGTACGACGCCGACGACGGTGAACGGCTCGTCGCTTCCGTCGAACTCGTCAGCCCGGCGAACAAAGACCGTCCAGAATCCCGGCGCATGTTCGTGGCCAAGTGCGCGGACCTCGTCCAGCAGGGGGTGTGCGTGTCCGTGGTCGATCTGGTTTCGGACAAGCGGTTCAACCTGTACGCCGACCTGCTCGACTTCCTCGGTCACTCCGACCCGAGTATGGCCGGCCCGCCGGTGCCCCACCTGTACGCCGTCACCATCCGCAAGCGAGAGGCGTCCCCACGGTGGAAGTTGGAGACGTGGGCACACCCGCTCGTGATCGGTCAGCCGCTCCCGTCCATTCCGCTGTGGTGGGCCGTCAGCGAAGGGACCGTACTCGACCTGGAAGGCACCTACGAGGAGGTGTGCCGAACCGTCCGCCTCCGCGACTGACCGTTCACCCCACGGCCGCCGGCCCCCGGAGCTTCGCCGGCATCTGGCGGAGGGCGGGCGGGCGGCGTGGCGGCCGAAGTAGAATGGGGTGGTCTGCTCGCCCCGCGAGCGGATTCGGACAGACCGCTCGCGGAGCGAGCAGACCACTCCCGAGGACGTGCCATGCCCCTCCGCGACCACTTCCACCGGCCGAACGGCCGCCCGCCGAACTGGGACGAGGTTCACGGCTTCTGGCCGAGTGAACTGATCCGCCGCCTGCGCCGCAATCTGCCGCCCGGCTTCCGTGTGTCGGCGCTTATCCACATGGCCGGGTGGGAGTTGGACATCGCAGCGCTGGAAAACGAGAACGTGTCGGCCGTCGGGGGGGGCGGCACCGCCACCCTGCCACAACTCGCCCCCTCGCTGGTCGAAGACACCGACCCGCCCGATGTGGACGAATACTCCCTCCGCGTGTACGAGACGCGGACCGGCGAACGGCTGGTGGCGTCCGTCGAGTTCGTCAGCCCGCGGAACAAGGACCGGCCGGAATCGCGGCGGATGTTCGTCGCCAAGTGCGCCGGGCTGCTGAACCAGGGGGTATGCGTGTCGATTGTAGACTGCGTGACGAACGCTCACTTCAACCTGTATGCGGACCTACTCGACTTCCTCGGCCACGCCGACTCCGCGATGGCCGGCCCGCCGGTGCCGCACATTTGCGCCGCCACCGTCCGAAAGCGGGAGGTGTTCCCCCGCTGGCAGTTGGAAACGTGGGCCACCCCGCTCGCGGTCGGGCAGCCGCTGCCCACCCTCCCGGTCTGGCTCACCGACACACTTCACTTGGAGTTGGAATTGGAACCCACCTACACCGAGACGTGCGAGATGCTCTTGCTCCCCGACTGACCCTTCCCAACAATTCCGCCGACGCGCCGGCCCCGTTCGGGTGAGTAAACAGCGACGACCCGAGGGAACCCATGGCCACGGCCGCACTCCGCCGGGCGATGACCGCCTTCACCCGCCCGCCCGACCCGTCTGACGCCGACCTGCTCCGGCAGTTCGCAAGCAGCCGCAGCGAAGCCGCCTTCGCCGCCCTGGTGCGGCGGCACGGCCCGCTCGTGCTCGGCGTGTGCCGGCGGGTGGTGCCCGATGCGCACCTGGCCGACGACGCCTTCCAAGCGGCGTTCGTGGTGCTCGCCCGCCGTGCGGCGGGGTTGGATTCGTCCCGGCCGCTCGGCCCGTGGCTGTACGGGGTGGCACACCGGGTGGCGCTGAGGGCACGCACCATGCTCGGCAAGCGGCGGAAGCGGGAGACCCTGACGGCGGCCGTGCCGGAGGTGGCGAGACACAGCCCCGAGGTGGACGACACGGCGACGATACTCGATGAAGAGATCGCCAAGCTGCCGGACGCCACCCGCGATGCCGTGATCCTGTGCGAGCTGCAAGGGCTGAGCCGGAAGGACGCCGCGGCACGGCTCGGCATCGCCGAGGGCACGCTCAGCAGCCGGCTGGCGTCGGCACGAAAGACCCTCGCGGCCAAGTTGCAAGCCCGCGGCGTGGTGCTGAGCGCCGCCCTCGCGTCCGCCGTGGTGTCGCCCGACCTCGCCTCCGCCGCCGTGAGTGCCGGCACGGGTGTTTCCCTCACTTCGGTCGTCGTTTCCCTGGCCGACGGAGCCTCCGCGATGACCCTGTTGAACAAGCTGAAACTGACCGCCGTGGCGATGTTGTTCCTGCTGCTGTCCGCCGGTGGCGTCGGCCCGTGGTGGGCGAACGAAACGAGTGCGGCCCCGGTGCCGAAGGTGAAACAGGACGCAGGCATGATCTGGACGCACGACCTGAAGGCGAACGAGCTGGTGGCGTACTCGCCGGAACTGAAGGAACTGGAGCGGGTGACGCTGCCGAAGGACGAACGCTTCCTCGGCCTCACGCCCGACGGCGCGAGCGTCGTGTACGCGGACAAACTCGACGGCGGGACGTACCACCTTCGCCCGCTGGACGGCGACGGCAAGGCGGTCGATCTGGGCCTGAATGTCTCGAAGAAGGACAACCGACCGCACTGGAACCGTGACGGGACGAAGTTCGTCCGCGCGCGGATCCTCGACCTGCCCGACCGGCAAAGCACGCCGATCCGGTACGACCTGTTCGATCTGAAGACCAAGAAGGCCACACACCTCGACAAAAACTTTGACGGCCACTGGATGCTCGGCTGGGCCGACGACGAACACTTGCTGTCGCGCGTGATGGAAGGCGACGAGTACGGGTCGGTCTGCCGCACCTCACTGGACGGCAAGCAGACGGTCCTCTTCAAGGACGACAAGTTCTCCGCGAGCCGGCTCGCCGTCTCGCGGGACGGGGCGACCCTCGTCGTCGGGTCCAAAATCACCCGACGAACGAAAGCGTGGCACCACGCACCTTGGATGATGGACCCGGAGACCGGCAAGCTCCGCGAGCTGCTTCACGCGGAGCCGCAAGACGTGATCGAACTGGTCGGGTCGCCCGACGGCCAGCGGCTCGGCTTCACTTGGGCGTACTCCAAAGACCCCAACAACCCCGAACGCGGCTGGGACGAATTGCGGCTGACCGTCGCCGACCCGGACGGCAAGAACCGCCAGACGGTCACGCTCCGGAACCAGGCGAAGGGCGAAGACCCCCACGGCGTGGCCGTCCTCGGCTGGTACCCGACGCCGAAGAAGAACGCCCCGGTGCCGAAGGCGAAAGCGGTCGCCGGGCTGATCTGGACGCACACCGTCTCGACGAACACTCTCACCGCCTACACCCCGGACGGCAAGGAGGCGAAGGCGGTGACGCTGCCCGAAGCGTCCCGCGTGTTCCGCGGGTTCACCCCCGACGGCACCCGCATGGCGTTCGTCGGGAAGGGTGACAACGGGCTGTCACTGCACCTCGGGCCGATCGACGACAGCGGCGCCGGCACCGACACCGGCCTCGGGTGCGACGGGGGGACCGACTCCTTCGTCTTCTCCCCGGACGGCCAGCAGGTGGTGCGGGTGCGGGCGG
>JANNVG010001107.1:0-8809 GCA_031414395.1 Fimbriiglobus sp. | reverse complement strand
GGCGCTCCCGCCGGTCGCGGCGAAGAGTTACGTCGTCCGCTTCACCACCCGCAGCTTCACCTTGTCGGCCACGAACGTCCGCTCGCCGCTGCCGGGGAATCGCACCTTCACCTTCCGAACCGCCCCGGCCCCGTCCACCTGTGACACCACGCCGATGCCGTACTCGTCGTGCTGCACCGTGGCCCCGACGACGTACTCGTCCGGGTTCGCGCTCGCGGGGATGTTCGGCTTGACCGGGGGGCCGAACCGCGGGTTGTACCCACCGGCGACCGCACCGTACCCTCGCCGCCACTCCTCGATAGCCCCGCGGGCACTGTTGCGTTGCATCGACAGGTCGATCCGCTCCACGTCCGCCGGCAGTTCGTCCAGGAACATGCTCGGGATGGCATAGTTGGTCTGCCCGCGGAACTCCCGCATCCGGGCGTGGCACAGGTGCAGCAGCTTCATCGCGCGGGTCATGCCGACGAAGCAGAGGCGGCGCTCCTCCTCCAGTTCGTCGTCCTTGCCGCTCTCGATGCTGCGGCTGTGCGGCAGGATGCCCTGCTCGCACGCCAGCATGTACACCACCGGGAACTCCAGCCCCTTGGCCGCGTGGAAGGTCATCACGCTCACGTGGTCGGCCTGCTCGTCGTGCGCGTCCACGTCGCTCGCCAGGGTGATCGTTTCGAGGAAGTCGGACAGCGTGCGGGTCGTGTCCTCGTCCGAAAACTGCTTGGCGGCGGTGATCATTTCCTCGATGTTCGCCAGCCGTTCGGCGTCGGCGTCGTCGGTGCTTTCGAGCAGCATCTTGCGGTAGCCGCTCGTGTCCAGCACCGCGCGGATGATCTCGTGCGGGGGCAAATCGAGCTTCGCCCGCAGGTCGGTCAGCAGTTGGGCGAACCCCCGCAGCCCGCTCGCCGCCTTCCCCTTGATGTCCGGCAGGCGGGCCACCTGGGCGCACGCCAGTGCCGGTGACAACTCGTTGTCATTCGCCCAGTTGACCAGCCGGTCGAGCGACACTTTGCCGACGCCGCGTGCCGGCTCGTTCACCGCCCGCAGGAAGCTGACCGTGTCGTTCGGGTTCACCAGCAGCCGCAGGTAGGCGAGGATGTCCTTGTTCTCCTTGCGGTCGTAGAAGGCGAGGCCCTTCACGATCTGGAACGGCACGCCGTGCTTGACGAAGGCCGATTCGAGCGTTCGGGAGAGGGCGTTGATCCGCAGGAAGATGGCGTGATCGCGGTAGCGGAACTGGCCCTCGCTCACCAGTTGTTTGATGCGGATCACGACCCCCTCGGCCTCGTCCAACCCGCTGTCATACGTCAGCACCCGCACCGGCTCGCCGGCCGGGTTGACGGTCACGAGCGACTTCTTCTTCCGCTGTTTGTTGTGGTCGATGACCGTGCTGGCCGCGTGCAGGATGGTCTTCGTGCTGCGGAAGTTCTGCTCCAGCGTGATGACTTTCGCCGCCGGGAAGTCCCGCTCGAAGTCGAGGATGTTGCGGATGTCCGAACCCCGCCACTTGTAAATGCTCTGGTCAGGGTCGCCGACCACGCACAGGTTCGGGTGGTGGATGCTCAGGCGGCGGGCGATCTCGTATTGGGCCTGGTTGGTGTCCTGGTACTCGTCGATGAGCACGTACTTGAACCGCGCGTCCAGCTCGGCCCGCAGCTCCTCGTTCATCTTCAGGGCCATCGCCGGCAGGTACAGCAGGTCGTCGAAGTCCATGCCGTTCGCGGTCCGCAGCCGCTTCTCGTAGTCGTAGTACACCTTCGCCGCCGTCTGGGTGAAGAAGTCGCGGGCCTGCTGCTCGTACAGCTTCGGCGTCAGGAGCGCGTTCTTCGCCTTGCTGATCGCCCCGGCCAGGCGGTCGGGGGTGAACTTGGTGTTGTCCATGCCCACGCGGTCGAGCGCCGCCTGCACCAGCTTGTTGCGGTCGTCGATGTCGTAGATGGTGAAGTTGCGGTCGATGTTCAGGCGGTCGGCGTACTGCCGCAGGAGCCGCGCGCCGAGGCTGTGGAAGGTGCTGATGAACACCTTGTTGCCGGGGGCGATGGCGTCCACCCGCTGCTTCATCTCGCCGGCCGCTTTGTTCGTGAACGTGATGGCCAGGATGCTGCTCGCCCGCACCCCGCATTGCAGCATGTACGCCACCCGCCGGGTGATGACGCGGGTCTTGCCCGACCCGGCCCCGGCGAGGATGAGCAGCGGGCCGTCGGCGTGCTCGACCGCCGCGCGCTGTTCCGGGGTCAGGTCGGACAGCAGGTCACGAGACATGGGGACTCCTTCCGACGGCGGATCCGAGCGGAAGGGGCATTGTACGGCGGGCGGTTCGGCCGGCGGCAGGTCAACGCCCGCCCGCCGGCGGTCACTCGTCTTGCAGCCACCACTGCTGGCCGAACCGCGGGCCGACGTCGTAACGGTCGTCCGGGGTCGGTTGCACGGGAACGGGCACGCGGCGGAGTTGGCGACCGTCGAGTACGCCCCGGTGCAGGCCGAGCAGAATCGGCGACTTCAGCACCGTCTCCTCCTCTTGGAGCAGTTGGCACAGGACGGGCACGGCGGGCAACCGGGCCGCACGGCGGGGGAGTACGCCCGGCAGTGAGTGCCCGCGGTCGAGTACCGCCATCCAAATGCGGCCGAAGGTGAACGGCAGTCTCCGCCCGCCGAGCAGAACGTGGCCATCGATACTGATGCCGTCGGCGTCCCGTCGTTCGAGGTGCTCGACCACCCCTTGCTCTTCAAGCTCCTCCCACGCGTTTTTCTTCACCGTGCTCACCCACGCCCCGGTGTCGATGATCGCGTCTAACTCAGGCCGCGGGAGTCGCAACCCTGCCGCCATTTCCGGGCCGGGCACGACGGTGGTGGTGAGACGGAGGATCGGCAACTGCTCCGTCGCCCCGGTTCGCGGGTCGAACAGGAAGTGAATGGCGGCACCCGGCGGGTTGAAGTCATCGACACGGAGGCGCACACGGGCCACGGCGTTCTCCGCAGTCAGTCCAGGGTGGCGACGTAGAACCAGATCACGTGTTCGGCAGCGACGCCGTTCGCCGCGATTTCCGGCGCGGCAAGTGCTTTCGCCTCTCGCAGCCTTGAGCTGTGGCCCAAGATGTTCCCGTCTGGGCCGGCAATCACATACTCCCCGCGGTACATGTCGAGTTCCCCACGGCCCCGGCGCTTGTGCAAGGTCTCCCGCGCGTGCAACCGGGTGGCCATGTCCTCGCTGAGGAGGAAGGTGCCGTCGTCCTCCTCCGATGACGGGGCGACGGGCGGGTGTGTCAGGTTGGTGTTCGGGAGCAGTTCGGGCATGGCGGTTCTCCTGGGGTCAGCCTACTTCCGCGGCGGCAGTTGGCACACGCCGTCCTTGCACGGCACCAGCTTGAAGCGGTTCTTCGCCACCCACAGGTACACCTTGTTGCCCAGCCACGGCACGCCGGGGATGTACAGGAACGGGGCGAACAACACCGTCAGCGGCAGCCGCCACGCCATCCACCGGAACGCCTTGAACCCGGCCGGCGCGTGCTTGCGGTCCGGTGTGAGCAAGTGCATCTCGTCGAGCAGCTTCTTCGGGTCGAGCGGCACGTCGGTCTTGGGCAGGTGGGCCACGTCGCGCGCGTCGTGGTAGGTGATCTGCTTAAAACAGTCCAGCCCGCGGACCAGCCGCACCCCGCGTTGGCAGAGTGGGCACGCGCCGTCGTACAGCACCACGGCTTTGCCGTCGACAGCGGGCGGCAGGGCCGGGGCGGTCGGCGGCGGTGCGGGGGAGGTGCTCATGGGAAATGTCCTGGCGAGCCGAGCGGCGTGAGCCGCCGGGTGGCAGTGGCAACCCGGCGGCTCACTCTTCCCATATATACCGCGAAATGTTGGCCGTCGTTCACCGAATGGTATAATGCCGCTGCCTATCCCGTCTGCGATGATCGCGCTTCCGAACCGGCCCGCCCTGGGGCTGTCTGTGACCCGTACCACCCCCCGCCACCGCCATGAACCTGCTGCAAGGACTCGCCCGACTGTTCGTCAACCCCATCGCCGGGGTCGAGTCTGGCACCCCCACACCCTCCGGATCCACCCCTCCCATGCAACTCGACGACGACCTGCTGCTGTGCGACGACCTGCCGCCCGAGGCGAAGACGCTACTCGACGCCGCCGACCGCGCCATCGCCGGCGTGCGCGGCCGCACCGACCGCACCATCGCCGCCATCCGCGACGACGCCGACCGCAAGGTGGACGACATCAAGCGGACGGCCGACGCCGAGGTTGCCACGGTGCAATCGGACGCCGCGAAGGAACTGTCGCCGCTGCTCCGCGACCTGTTCCACCAACTGAAGGCGATGCAGGCCGAGTTCATGAAGGACGGCAAGCTGGACGAGGCGCTGGCCGTGCGGAACCGTCTGCGGGGCCTGCGGAGCGACCTGTTCGGGGTGAAGCCCGATCCGGGCAACCTGACCGAGTTCAACTCGGCCGACGTCAGCAAGGCCCTGGTGTTCGAGGTAGTCGGCAGTGCCGACGGCAACATCTGGGGCACCGACATTTACACGGGCGACTCGCGGCTGGCGGTGGCGGCGGTCCACTCCGGCGCCGTGCGGGTGGGCGAACGGGCGCTCGTGCGGGTGGCGCTCAGCAGCGGCAGCGAGCGGACGTTCGACGGGTCCGAACGGTACGGCATTCGCAGCTTGGATTACGGTAACTACTCGCTCGCGTTCCGCGTCGAGAGGATTTAACGGCGTGCGGCGCGACGTGAGTCCGCCGGTTCCGGGTGAACCGCGGGCGTCAGCCCGCCGGGTGTCAACAACCCAGGCGGCTCACGCCGCCGGTTCACCAACAACATCCCGGCCGACTCACGTCGCGCCGTTCGCCTTGAGGTGCCCATGCCCACCCCCTACGCCTTGCCCGATTGGGAACTGCTGCTGAAGGCCGTGGCCGCGTCGCCGGACGACGACCTGCCGCGGCTGGTGGCCGCCGACTGGCTGGACGAACACGGCGAAGGGGAGCGCGCCGAGTTCGTCCGCGTTCAGATCGAGCGAGCGAAGGCCGACCGCACGGAACTGAAGTGGCGGGAACAAGCCCTGTGGAACAACCCGCTGCTCGGGCCGCTGTGGGCGGTGGAGGCGTGCCCGCACATCGCCGACCTGAACTTCGGCTCGTCGCTCCGCGCGGTCGGGCTGAACGGGGCCGAGCGGGTGACGTTCCACCGCGGGTTCCCCTTCCGCATCACCTGCACCGCCGACGAGTGGCTGCGGTACGGCTCTGGCATCATCCCCCGCCAGCCGGTGCGGGAACTGGCGCTCACCCAGTGTGCGAAAGTGGAACGGGGCCGCTGGTGGGAAATGGCCGACACTCTCCGCCCACTGGCGAAGCTGGACATCGACA
The DNA here is from genome assembly GCA_031414395.1 of Fimbriiglobus sp. Lineage (GTDB taxonomy): Bacteria > Planctomycetota > Planctomycetia > Gemmatales > Gemmataceae > JALHQU01. Next base: position 3,466 of record JANNVG010001107.1, on the reverse strand, counting down.
GCCCGTCACTGATGACGGCCACGTTCATCCGCGACCACATCTGCCCCGGCGTGCCGGTGGTCGGCCCCTACGGTTTGGTGGAAGACGCGATCGTCAGCGGGCGAACGACGGCTCCACCGCCCCGCGGCGCACCGTCGTCGCCGCCGCTCTCCGGCCCGGAGAACCTGCCGGGACGGTACGACATCCCGTTCTAAACCGCCCGCTCAACATGAACCGCTGCGACACTTCTTTTCGTGGGTGTACGGCCGCGTGTGGAACGAGAGTTGCGGACACTTCGCTTCGTTCCCTCTCCCGACCGTGAGACCCACATGTCCCTCGACTCCCTGCACGACCTGTACGTCGAAGAACTCCGCGACCTGTACAACGCCGAGAACCAGTTGCTAAAGGCGCTCCCGCGAATGGCGAAGGCGGCCACGGCCCCCGAGTTGAAGGCGGCGTTCACCGAACACCTGGCCGTGACCCAGGGGCAGGTCGAGCGGCTCGACCGCATCTTCGCCGGGTTGGGTGAGAAGGCCACGGGCAAGAAGTGCAAGGCGATGGAAGGGCTGATCGCCGAGGGGAAGGAGATCATGGAAGAGGACGGCGAGCCGGCGGTGATCGATGCGGCACTGATCGGGGCGGCCCAGCGGGTCGAGCACTACGAAATGGCCGGGTACGGCACCGTCCGTACGTTCGCCCGCGTGCTCGGGTACACCGCGGCGGAGAAGCTGCTTCAGAAGACGCTCGACGAAGAGGGCGCGGCGGACAAAGCACTGACGGAGTTGGCCGAAACCGTCATCAACCCGGAGGCGGAAGAGGCCGAAGGGGAGGAGGAAGAAGAGGTGCCGGCCAAGACCAAAGCGAAGACCCGGCGGTAAACGTCGTCGCTGTGAACCCACCCACACCCCGCCGTGTCCCTTCGTGCGACCCGTCCCCGGGGTGTGCCGGTTCGCACGCGACTTTGCGAAGGTCGTAGACCAGGTTCGATTCCTGGCGGGGATACTGGTTACTCGGCCTCAGACCAGATGGCCAAGCACTTCTTCACCTGCCACCACTGCTCCAGCGTCAACTTCGGGTCCAGTACACACCGGATCTGAAGAGGGCTGAGCCGGACACTGATCGGGTGCAACCGCTCCCCGTCCCAGGTGCCGATATCCACCACTTCGCGGCCCTGCAATGTGAGGCCTTGCTCATTCAGGTAGCGGGTGATCGCCGGCACTTGAAGGTCCACGCCGGTGGTGGCGACAGCGTGCGGGTTGCGAAGCGCCTTCGCCACATCAAGCAACTCGGCCAGATCCTCGGGGTGATCGCGGAAGTGTGCCGCGTAGCTCCGATAGTAGACCGAGTCGAGCGCGTCGTCTTGCAACACGAACTCGCCGTCGATGACGTACCCCACCGTCCACGAGTCGGCACCGTACCGCCGGTCCCACTCCCGCTGCCGTGCCGCTCGTTGCTTCTCACCGCCGGCTCGACCGATCTTCCGCTCGACGATGACCCACCCCATACCATCTCCCTCCGACGCGGCCCACGCTGGCACCGGAGGTCCGGATGGAGCCGTGTGTGAGCGACATTCAGCACGGCTCGGAGGTTCGATTCCTGGCGGGGATACTGTCGGCGGCCTAAAACATTTCCCATGCCTGTCCCCATCGTACTCATCAACGCCGTCGGCCTGTCGCCCCGGCTTCTGCCCCACGCCCCGCGGCTGTCCGCCCTCGCCCGCACCGGCTGGGTGGCGAACATGCCCGAGGTGCTGCCGGCCGTCACCTGCACCGCCCAGGCCACGCTGCTCACCGGGCAGATGCCGAATACCCATGGCGTCGTGGCGAACGGCTGGCTGTTCCACGACACGAACGAGGTGCGGTTCTGGCAGCAGTGCAACCGGCTGGTCCGCGCCGAACCGCTCTACGAAACCGCCCGTCATCTGGCCGTTCAGAAGGGCCGCGACTTCCGCTGTGCCAAGCTGTTCTGGTGGTTCAACCAGGGGGCGGCGGTCGAGTTCAGCGTCACACCCAAGCCGTGGTATGCGGTGAACGGGGATAAAGCGTTTGACATCGCCGGCACCCCCGATGGCCTGTGCGAGAAGCTGAAGAAGGAACTCGGCCCGTTCCCCTTCCCCGCCTTCTGGGGGCCGATGGCCGGTCTGCCGAGCACCGCCTGGATCGCCAACTGTGCGACCGCCGTGCTGCGTGAGTCCATTCCCGACCTGACGCTCGTGTACCTGCCGCACCTGGACTACGAGCCGCAGCGCCGCGGGCCGGCCGGGTGCGACATGGCCAAGCACGTGAAGGAACTCGACGACGCCTGTGCGCCGCTGCTGGACACCGCTGAGAAGTTGGGGGCGAAGGTGTGGGTGTGCAGCGAGTACGCCCACTGCGACGTGGATACGCCCATTTACCCGAACCGCGAGTTGCAAAAGCGCGGATTGGCGAGCGTCCGCCGCGGACCGTTCGGTGACCAACTCGACCTGTACGCCAGCCGGGCGTTCGCCGTGTGCGATCACCAGATGGCGCATGTGTACGTTCGCCACCTCGCCGACCTCCCGCGGGTGAAGGAAGTGATGAGCGGGCTACCCGGTGTGGCCGAGGTGTTGGGCGGGCCGGAGCGCGAGAAGTACCACCTGAACCACGAGCGGAGCGGGGACGTGATCGCGCTGAGCACCCCGCGGGCGTGGTTCGCCTACCCGTACTGGGAGGACGACAAGCACGCCCCGGACTACGCCCGCGCGGTGGCCATTCACCACAAGCCCGGCTTCGACCCGTGTGAACTGTTCTTCGACCCAAAGCTGATGATCCCCAAACTGCACGCCGCCCGCCGGCTGATCCAGAAGAAACTCGGCTTCCGCACCACCTTCGACGTGGTGCCGCTCGACGCCGGCATCGTGCGCGGGAGCCACGGCCTCGCCACCGCCGACCCGCTCGACCGCCCGATTCTCATCGGCCACGGGGCGAATCCGGGAAGCAGCGTGCCGATGACGCGGGTGAAGGAACTGCTCCTGCGGGAGTTGGATTTAGCGTAGGTGCAAGCCGGTGACGTCAGAAGCCGACCCACTTCGCCTGTTTGATGAAGACCGTTCGCGCACTCTCGTCGATCACGAAGAGCACGCACAACGGCCGCTCGAACAGGATGCGTTCGCCCGGTTCTCGCTCTTCACCCGCGGTGTGCGGGTCGCGGCGGAGTTGATTCTCGACCGTCCGCCCTGCCCGAAGGAGTTGTTGCTTATCGGCGGCGCGGAGGAGTTGGGCGAGTAACGCCCTGTCCGCCTCGGGCAGCCAATAGACGGTGTAGTTCATAACAGCCCGGCTTCCTTGAGGATTTCGTCGAGCGTTCGCCCCGGCCCGGTCTGTTTGAACGCCGCTTCCACCTCCTCGTCAGTGAACGGCCAGTACCGCCCGCGCGGTTCCGTCGGCTCGAAGTAGCCTACGGGCTGGCCGTTCTCGTCGCACAGTTCCACCCGCCCGCTCGCCCCGGCGAACAGCGCTTTCAGTTC
>JANNVG010001106.1:0-4911 GCA_031414395.1 Fimbriiglobus sp. | reverse complement strand
CGAGCGGAAGGTCGCGCTCGGCGGCGACCCGGACGAACTGTGGCCGTGCCTGTACATGGGGAAGGCGGAGATCGACGAGTTCCTGGGGCACGTCAAGCAGCACGCCACCCGCCCGTGGGTCTACCCTCTCATCTTCTTCGCGGCACACACCGGGGCCCGGCGCAGTGAGGTGCTCCGGGCGGAACTGGGGGACGTGGACGACGGGGTGGTGACGATCCGCGAGCGGAAGCGCGAGAAGGGGAAGAAGACGAACCGCCGGGTGCCGCTCTCGGGGCCGCTCAAGGCGGTGCTGGCCGACTGGCGGCAGGTCCACCCCGGCACCAAGTACCTGTTCGCGCAGAACGAGGAGTCGCCCCAGGCCCTCAGTCGGAGCGTTTTCGTCCACCACTTCGGGGCCACGGTCGCGGGCGGGAAGTGGGCGGTCCTGCGGGGCCTTCACGTCCTGCGGCACTCGTTCATCAGCACGTGCGCCAGCCGGGGGGTGGACCAGCGGCTGATCGACGAGTGGGTCGGGCACCAGACGGACGAGCAGCGGCGGCGGTACCGGCACCTGTTCCCGGACGCACAGAAGAAGGCGTTGGAGGACGTGTTCGGGTAAGCCCGTGCCGGTCCCGCCTGGCGAACGGGACATCGATGCCGGCCCGCCGATGACCTTCGGACAGCCAGTCTCATACGGTTCCCAGGAATGGATTGCCGGAAGTCAAGGTCGGAGTCAGGCTGCCAAAGTCCGTGGTTGGCCGTCTGGCCGTCTGGCAGCCTGACGACGTGTCGAGCACTTTTCACCCGCGTTCCCGCCCCGAACCCCCGCGCCCGCAACAAGTGGCCGCCTGACTTCCGGCCTTAACTCCCGGAAATCGATTCCTGGGAACCGTATCACAGTGGTGGTGGGGTCCCTCGTTGCGGCCGCTTCGACTGTTGCGTCCGCTTCGCGTATCGTGCTACTCTGGAATTGAGTGGGGCGGCCGGAGGCGAACGCGAACGATGGTGCTGATGAACGGAAATGAGGTGGTGATCCCCGACGACGCGGACGCGGCGCTGGCGAAGAAGTCGGGTTTGGTTTTGGCGGCACACCTGGAGAGTGCGGGGGCCGTCCGGCTCGGAGTCAAAGGGGACGGAACCGGCCCGGACGAGGAACTCGTCGTCCCGGCGTCCGCCGCCCGGCTGTCGGCCCGCATCCTGTCGGCGATGGCCGAGGGGCACTCCGTCTCGGTCACGCCCCTGCCGCCCGAGGTCACGACCCAGCAGGCCGCCGACCTGCTCAACGTGTCGCGCCCCTACCTGGTCAAGCTCGTCGACGACGGTGCGATCCCGAGCCGAAAGGTCGGCGCGCACCGGCGGCTGATGCTGGGGGACGTGGTCGCCTACAAGAAAATCATGTGCGCCAAGTCCCTCGCCGGCCTCGACGAGTCGACCGCGCTCGACCAAGAGTTGGGCCTGTACCGGCCGTGAGCGCGGCCCCGTCCGCGGTCGTCCTCGACTCGTGCGTCCTGTACCCCGCGCAACTCCGCAGCCTGTTCCTCCACCTCGCGACCGCCGGTCTGTTCCGCGCCCGGTGGACCGCCGCCATTCACCAAGAATGGATGCGCGCCCTGTCGCGGGAGTACCCGGACGTGTCCCGCGTGAAAGTCGAGCGCGTCCGCGACCTGGTGGACGCAGCGGTCCCGGACGGCGTGGTGACCGGGTACGAGCAACTCACCCCGACGCTGACGCTCCCGGACGCCGACGACCGGCACGTCCTGGCCGCGGCGATCCGCGCCGGGGCGTCCGCCACCGTGACGTTCAACGTGACCGACTTCCCGGCCTCGGCCCTCGCCCCGCACCGCGTCGCGGCCGTGCACCCGGACGAGTTTTTAGCGGGGCTGCTGGCGGCCGAGTCCGCCGAGGTGTGCGAGGGGGTGAGGCGGCAGCGGCTCTCGCTCAAGAACCCGCCGCTGTCGGTCGCCGAGTTCTTGGCCGCCCTGGGGCGGTGCCGGCTACCGCGGACCGTGTCGGGGCTGCGGGCCTGTGCCGGTCGGTTGTAAGAACCTGTCCAGGATGTTTCTTAGGGATCCGCTGGTTGTACGAGTAAATCGCACCCGAGCGACCTAACGGACGCGCAATGGGAACTCCGAGTTCCTCCGGTTCCTCCGGACCGCTCCGGGGGACGCCCGCAGCAGGTGAACATCCGCCGCGTGGCTGATGCCATTTTGTACATCAACCGGTCCGGGTGTCAGTGGCGCATGCCGCCACATGACTTCCCGAACGGGAAGTTGGTGTACTACTACTTCCCGACCTGGCGGGGCGCCAAGTTGTGGGCCGAGATCCACGACGCGCCGCCGGCCCCGACCCGCCGGTCGACCGATCGGGAGCACGACGCGCCGAGCGCCGGGAGCATCGACAGCTCGACCGTGAAGGCCCCGAGGGCGAGGACCGGGGTTACGACGGGGGCAAGAAGATCAGCGGGCGGGAGCGGCACAAGGCGGTGGACTCGGTGGGTCTGCTGCGGTCCGTCGTGGTCACGGCGGGGAGCGTCGATGACGCCCGCGCGGCCCCGGCCGTGATCCGTCAACTCGACCCGGCGACGTACCGGCGGATGGAACGGTTGTGGGCCGACGCCGAGTATCATAACCACAACCTCAATGACTGGCTCCGAAATACCTATAAGAGACCATACGGCAAAGGTAACCGTTCACGGGGGTAGCCGGGTGTGGTCGGCTCCCATACCCATTCTGGCGGCATGACCTCCCCGACACCACCCCCGGACATCTTTGACGCCCCGCCCCCGGCGGTCCGGGCGTACATCCGGTATCTCGAAGCTCGGCTCGCGGACCTCGAAGCCCGGCTCGACCAGAACTCCTCGAACTCGTCGAAGCCCCCGTCGTCCGACGGACCCCAGGTCAAGCCCGCACCGCCCAGGACGCCGTCCGGCAAACGGCGTGGTGGGCAACCGGGACATCCCAAGCACGAGCGGGTGATCCTCCCGCCCGACGAGGTCATCGACCACCAGCCGACCCATTGCCGGGCGTGCCACGCGGCCGTCGCCGGGGATGACCCGGACCCGATCGTGGGTCCGGTGATCGAACTGCGGGCCCGTCTCAGGCACGTCTGCCAACACCGCCGTCACACCCTCACCTGTTCGTGCTGTGCCGCCCTCACCACCGCACCGCCGGTGCCCGCCGCCCGAACCGGGTTCGGCCCCCGGTTGACCGCGGCGACCGCGGCGACCGCGTACCCGGGTGGCGTCGGGCGGCTCGGCAAGCGGGCCATCCGGACCCTCTTCAATGACCTGTGTGGGATCCCGTGTCCCTCGGTGCGGTCCGCAAACTGGAGTCGGCCGTGAGTCGGGTGTTGGGACCGATCCACGCCGAGGCCCACGCCCACGCCAAGGGCCGGGACGCGAACGTCGATGAGACCGGGTGGACGCGAGGCAAGGACAAGGCGTGGCTGTGGGTCGCGGTGACCCGGTGGCTGAGCGTGTTCCGGATCCGCCCGAACCGGAACCGGGCCGCGTTCGATGACTTGGTCGGCCCCACCCCCGGCGTCCTGACCACCGACCGGTTCCCGGTGTACACGCACCTGGCCGGGGACCACCGGCAGGTGTGCTGGGCGCACCGGCGGCGGGACTTCCAGGCGATGATCGACCGAACGAACCGCGGGCGTGTGATCGGGGAGGAGTGAGCTTCCCCAGGTTTGGTGGAGTCCAAGTTAGCGGTGTAAACTCAACGCGAGGAGTTCACCGATGCCCCGTCCCCGAACGACGTACACGGCCGAGTACAAGCTCGCGGCCGTCAAGATGATCACCGATCAGAAGCTCTCGGTCGCAGAGGTCGCGCGCCGCCTCGATGTCAGCGAGACCCTGCTCCGCGCTTGGCGCAAGTCGGTTCTCGCCGGTGGGGAGGCCGCCTTCCCTGGGCACGGCAACCCGACCCCGGCCGACGACGAGGTGCGCCGCCTGCGAGCGGAGAACACGCGACTCAAGGCCGAGCGGGACCTGTTAAAAAAAGCCGCCGCGTACTTCGCCAGCCCGCCGAGTTGACCTTCGCGTTCATCGCCGAGAACGCCGACGAGTGGCCCACCGCCTGGATGTGCGAGGCGCCGGAGGTGTCCGTCAGTGGGTACTACGCCTGGGCCGGGCGGTCCGACAGCCCGACCGAAGTGTGGCGGCAGGAATTAGTCGGCGCGATCGAGGAGATCCACGCCGAGGTGAAGCACCGCTACGGCAGTCCGCGCATGGCGGTCGAGTTGACCGCGCGAGGGCATGCGTGCTCGGAGAACACGGTGGCCGAACTGATGCGGGAGCACGGGATTCGTGCGAAGGCCCCGAGGCGGTTCGTCCGCACGACGGACTCGAACCACCGGCTGCCGGTGGCCGCGAACGTCCTCGACCGGGGTTTCGACCCCGAGGGGCCGAACGAGCGCTGGTGTGCCGACATCACGTACATCCCGACCCGCGAGGGGTGGCTGTACCTGGCCGTGGTCGAGGATCTGTTCCGCCGGATGATCGTGGGGTGGTCGATGGACGTGACCATGGAGAGCCGGTCGGTCGTCGATGCGCTGGGGATGGCGATCCAGCGTCGTCGGCCCGAAGCGGGGTTACTGGCGCACTCGGATCGCGGGAGCCCGTACGCGAGCGACCACTACCAACGGGTGCTGAGCGCGGAAGGGATCGTGTGCGGCATGAGCGGGGTGGGCCAGTGCTGGGACAACGCCCCGATGGAGTCGTTCTTCGGACGGCTGAAGTGCGAGATCGCGTCGGGTGAGATGTTCGCGACCCGTGACCAGGCGCGGGCCGCGATCTTCGAGTACCTGGAGGTGTTTTACAACCGCGTCCGCCGTCATTCCTCTCTGGGGTACTTATCCCCTGAAGAGTTTGAACGGACGTGCAACCAGAAACGCCGTTAACTTCGGCTCCATTTTTCGTGGGGAAGATCA
>JANNVG010001105.1:0-6121 GCA_031414395.1 Fimbriiglobus sp. | reverse complement strand
AGGCCGCCCCGCCGCCGAAGCAGAAGTAGGTGGCCGGTTGACGAAGCGGTCGAGGACGGGTTTCTGGTCGTTCGGCCGGTCCACAAGGCGGCCGACCTGGGCGAGGAACGGGCGGTCCAGGACGAGGCGGCGGAAGCGGGCTTTCGGGAGGTCGCGGTGGACGACGCGATCCGCGTACGGTGCGGCCCCACCGCCAGCGAGTGGCGAACGGGGCCGCGGGTGACGGGCGAGGGGTAGCCCCGCCGTCAGTGAAATTTGACACGGAAGCGTCTGCAATTCAGCCGACGGGGGGTGGGCAGCCTCACCCGTATCCCGCCTCACCGCCGCTCACCCGACCTGTCCGGCCACGCGAGCGGCCAGTTCCCCGTCCCGCTCGGCGGACACCTGCGTCACGTCGTCTCGGGCGTGGTCGAGCAGCACCCGGACGGCTTCCAGCCCGTACACCTTCCGCATGTCGGTGGCGAACGCCTACGGGGGAGGGGACGGTCGAAGCCGCCGGTGTGAGGCAGGAAGACGAAGGCGAGGACGGCGAAGTGCCTGTGGTCGCGCCTTACCCCATCGTGGTGGCGTATGGTCTCTGTCAGTGCCGGGCAACGCCCTCGATCGCGGCGACCTCAGCCGCGGCGAGCGGGATGCCGACGACGGCGAGGTCCGCCCGCATGTGGCTTTCGTCGGTCGTGCCCGTGAGGGCCACCATCCCGACGTCCAGGGCGTACCGGAACACGACCTGAGCCGGCGTCCACCCCCGGCGGCGCGCGATGCCCGCGACCGCCTCACTCCCGACCACCGCCCGGTTGGCGGTGAGCAGCGAGAACCCCTGGTAGACGATGTGGTTGGCCGTGCAGAACCGGCGGACCTCCCCGTCCCACCCGCGGGAGGCGTGACAGCGGTTCTGGACGACCGCCGGCCGCACCCGACTGCCGTCCACCAATCGCTGGAGTTGTTCGAGGGTGACGTTGCTCACCCCGATCAGCCGGGCGCGGCCGGCGTCGTGCAACCCCTCCATCGCCCGCCACGCCTCCCAGTCGTCCTGCCCGAGGCCGACGGAGTGGGAGGGCCCGTGCAGCAGATAGGCGTCGACCACGTCCACGCCGAGGTGCGTCAGGGAACTGGCGAACGACTGCTCCACCTGGGCGGCGACGGGGGATGCCGGGTCGTACGGGAGCCGGTCGTCCTGACCGGAACGGGAGGTGAACTTGGTCTGCACGAACAGGTCGTCGCGGGTGACAATGCCTTCGGCCAGGGCGGATGTGACGGCCGCCCCGACACCGGCCTCGTGGTAGTGCTTCCGCTGGTTGGCGGTGTCGACCCCGCGGAACCCGGCGCGGAGGGCCAGGGCGGTGAGCCGCTCGGTTTCCTGCTCCTTCCACGCCGTGCCGTACAGGAAACGGGGCACAAGAACGCCATTCACGTTGACCGGCTGCTCGCTCATCGGTGTTCACCTCCTCTGACAATCCTAGCGACTGAGCGTCGCCTCGCGGGACGCCTTGTGCCGCAAGGCCAGACGGAGGAGGCCGGAAGCACCAGTGGTTGGGGACACGTGCACAATTCGAGCGAACCTGACCGAGACTAGCGGAGTCCGTCCGATCCCGATGCCTCGGAGACTGCGAGTGCCGACAGACCCCCGCCTCACCCGACTGGACGCCACCCGTGTGCGGGTCAACAACCCCTACGGGATCGAGACCACCTTGTTCGCCGACGAGCGGGTGCCGGTCGAGTCAGCGGCGATCACGGAGTTGGTCGAACTGCTCGCCCTTCAGGAGACCGTCCGGCAGGTGGCCGAGGCCGCCCCGGACAGTTTCGACTGCGACCCCCGCATCGTCCGCGTCGCCATCACCCCCGACTTCCACAAGGCCCGCGGCATCCCGGTCGGGACCGTGCTGGCCACCCGTGGGTTCGTCGTCCCGCAGGCCATCGGGAGTGACATCAACTGCGGGATGCGGCTGCACACCACCAACTTGCGGCCGGACGAGATCGCGGGGAAGGTGGACGAACTCGAGACCGCGTTCCGGTCGATCTACTTCGAGGCCGGGCGGAACATCCCGATGACCCGCCAGCAGCGGTACGGGATGCTCACCGGCGGGCTGGAGGGGTTGCTCGACGCCACGCCGGCCGACCTGAACGAAGGGCTGTGGCCGCTGGTCCGCGAACTCGGCGTCGGCGCCCACCTCGACCGGGTGGAAAGGCGGGGCAGCCTGCCCGCCTCCCGCGTGTTCGGACTGACCGACTTCCTCGGCGAAGACGACCGGCTCAGCCGCGACGGGCAGATCGGCAGCATCGGCGGCGGCAACCATTTCGTCGAAATCCAGAAGGTGGAGAAGGTGCTCGATGGCCCGGTCGCCCACGCCTGGGGGCTGAAGCCAGGGGTGGTGACGGTGATGGTCCACACCGGGTCGGTGGGCATCGGGCACCTGTGCGGCGGGCACTACCGGGACGTGGTGCGGAAGATTCACCCGAAGACCTTGAAGCACCCGGCGAACGGCGTGTTCATCCTCCCCGAAGGAGACCGCCACCGCGAGCACGCCGAGCGGTTCTGGGACGCCCTGCACAACGCCGCCAACTTCGCCTACGCCAACCGCCTGTTCCTGGCGGTGATGGCGGTCGCCGGGATGCGGAAGGTGTTCGGCGACCGGGTGGGGGCCGAGCTGCTGTACGACGCCCCGCACAACTTCATCTGGCGGGACGAAATGGACGGCGAGCCGGTGGTGATCCACCGCAAAGGGGCGACCCCGGCCCGCGGGTTCCAGGCGATGGCCGGCACGCCGTTCGAGTACCACGGCGAGCCGGTGCTGGTGCCGGGTTCGATGGGGGCGAGCAGCTTCGTCATGGTCGGTCAGGGGAACGCCGAGTCGATGGCCAGCGCCAGCCACGGGGCCGGGCGGGTGCTCAGCCGGGGGCAGGCGATGCGCGGGTACGACGACGAGTTCCGCGACTTCATGGCCCGCTTCCGGGTGGTGACGCCGACCGACCTGCGGCGGGCCGACCTCCGCCAGCGGCCGGACATCCTGGCCAAGAAGCTGGAGGAGATCAAGCAGGAGGCCCCGTTCGCGTACAAGGGCATCGGCCCGGTGGTGGACACCCTGACGGCCGCCGGCATCGCCCGCCCCGTGGCGGAACTCACCCCGCTCATGACGGTCAAGGGGTGAGCCTGCTCATTCGCCCCTCCGATCCGCCGGACCTGCGCACCACTGGCCTCTGAGCCAGCTCTGTTCGCAGCCGGGCCGTAGCTCTGCTCCTCAACTACGTCGAGTTCGACGAATTCATCCCGGCCTGCTCACCGGCCCCGCTTCCTTTCCACTGGGTTCAAGAGTGTCGGCACGCTGGGGGCTGGTTCAAGTCCGAGGTGAGTGCGACACGGACCTGAGGTCCAGCACCCACCCGCAGAGCACCAGACTGGCGGAGACTATTTAGCGGTGTCGCGGACATTCCCCCAGAAGGCTTGTGACAGCAGGCCCGCCAGTGTCGGTCGGGATCGGTCGGGGTTGTTGTAACTGTACGGCTTGCCGGTCTTGTCCTTGCCCTCACCCCACACGACTTCGCGGTAAGGTTTCAGCCCGCGATTCTCCAGCAGCCATTCCGCCCACACCAGCCGACGCAGGTGAAATCCCGACGCCTTCGGGTCGAGGACATTGGCCCGCTTCAGGGCGTCGGCGGGAGACTCGGCGACGGCCATGTGCCCCAGGTCGAGCGACTGTCCGGGCACGTGTCGGGAGAAGAACGGGACCTGCCTGTTGTCGCTTTCAACCAGCTTGTATTCGTAGTGGTCAAAGATCGACTGGGCGAGGTCGCGGATCACCACGTCCTTCAGTTCGGGATAGTTCACAAGACAGACCGCATACTGGTGGAGCTCGTTGTCGAGTTGGCACCATCCCCCTTGACGGTTGAAGTTGGGAAGGCGTGGATCGCGTTCGCCACGGAGGTCGTACTGACGCGACATGGCCGACAGGCCGCCCATGTTCGAGTAGTCGGCGTTGCTGACGAAGAAGCCCACTTCGCGCTTGAGCGACTCGACATCCCTCCCGAGTGCGACGACCACCGTCAGGTCGTCCGGTTGCAGGTCACGCTGGGCGAACTCGGCGATGAGCGTCTTGAGCCGATCCAGCCGCTGCTGGCACTCCACCTTTTCCTGTCCCTCCCGGAGCCGGTCGTTGATCCGTTCCTGAACAGTCGAGAAGTCGGCCTCCCAGCGGACTCGCAACTGCTTCTTCACCTCGGCCGAAGTGGACGGTTTGATCGGGGGGAACGCCGACTGGTCGGAAGGCGCGACGGGCGACGGTTGCACCGCAGCGACCGGCGTCCCCACGCCCGTCGGCGTACCGCCCTTCTTCCCCTCGCACCCGCAGAACAGGACGGCCGCGACGACCGACACCACGACGTAGGCCTTCGCCTGCATGGGTCGACTCCGTGAAAGAGTGTGAACGGTGGGTCTCAGGACTTCATCACTTCGGCTCGCTCGCACACCCCGAGTGCCGCGGCCAGTTCCGACGACGCCACCCGCCACGACTCCGGGTCGCGGAAGCGGAGCGTGTGGGATTTGCCGGTTCGCAGCCGCAGCCGCACCCGCCCGAGGTGGTCGTCGCTCCACAGGAGCCTCCGCAGGAACGACGGGGACCAGGCCGTCACCTCTGCCACCTCCGCCCGCGGGATGACGAAATTGTTCGCGTGGCTCGTCCGGCTGGCCGTCGGGCCGGCCCCCAGCACCTCCCGATCACGGCGGGCCAGCTCGCCATCGCCGGTGCTGGTTAGCGCGTTGAAGGCCGATCCGAGCAACCCTTCGACGGAATATGGGACGTCCGGGGTGAGCCACGCCCCGAACCCCAGGAACACCAGTTCGATTCCGTCGGGGGTGACGAACGCCCGGTACAGCGGATCGTCGGCGGACTTAAACGCCTCGTGCTTGCGTGCCGGGGCGTAGGCATGGAACGTCAGAATCACGTCGTCGGCGTGGGTCACGGGAGTGCTCCAGTTGATGGAAGGCGGGGCCGATTGGATGGGCGGTCAGCGGAACCAGTAGTAGCAGGCGATGGACAGCGGGAAGGCGGCCAGGGCGAGGACGATGCCGGCGATCACCCCGACGCGGTCGTTGCGGAACAGGATCAGCCCGACGGCTTGCGCGCAGAAGGCGAAGCCGGCGACCGCGACCACCCCGCACACTGCCACGCCGATGAACAGATACGCGAACGCCCGGTCCTTCAAATCCGGCATCAGTTTCAGCACGGCGAGCAGCCCGCCGCCGACGCACACCTCGCCGGCGAACAGGCCGGCCCCCTTCGCCAACAGTCGGAAACCGTGGCGGTTGGGGTCGGCGTCCGGGGTGGGCGTGGAAGCGGTCATGGTGAGACTCCGGGCGGGGGGAAAGGTGTGTCCGCCCTGAGTACGCCGGGCACAGACGCGCAAAAAAAGCGCGTAAGTGCCCGGCGTACTCCCAGCACGCGGGGCGGATTAACCGTCCCTCAGCCCAAAGGAGAACCACAAGTGTCTCGATCCTCACTCCTGGCAGTTGTGTGGGTGGCAGTGTCCCTCACGGGCTGTTCCGCACAGCAGCCGAACAACACGCCCAAGCCGGCCTTGCCGCAAGAGGCAGAAAAGCCGAAGACCGTCGCCGAGCAAGCGGCGGAGTACGAGAAGGCGTGCGAACTCGGCCACCCGCGGTCGTGGCTACTGAAGCACGGGCCGAAGCACGCGGCCGACTGGAAGACGAAGGCCGAGAGAGGAGACGCGGACGCCGCCCTGCTGTACAGCGCCGCCCTCGACACCGGGGCGGGAGTGCAGCCGAGCCGCCGCGAAGGGACGACGTGGCTGAAAAAGGCCGCCGAAGGGAAGCAGCCCTATGCCATGCTGCTCTGGGGTATCGCTCACTACGAGCACCCACCCCGCGTCGGCGTGAATTGGGATCGTGACGCCGGTTTCAAGTGGATCAAGAAAAGCATCGAGGCGGGGTGCCGCGAGGCGAAACGGACCTGGGTCGCGCTCCTCGAAGTGAACTCCGGTCCGGCGTTCCGTGACGCGTTCGAACTGGAAGTGTGGACTTCCCCACGGATTGTGGACAGCGTTTAGCGGTGGGGTCGGTTGTGCGTCCTCTCGTACTCGGCCGGGGCGACGTACCCCAGCGCGGAGTGCC
>JANNVG010001104.1:0-13034 GCA_031414395.1 Fimbriiglobus sp. | reverse complement strand
CGCCGCCGACTTCGGCCGCCGCCGCACCGTCAGCACCGTCGACGCGATGGAGCACATCGAGAAGGAGACGAAGAAGCACGAGCACGACGAGAAGGTGCTGGCCGAACACGCCACCGAACACCTGAACCGCCTGTACGTCGTCGAGGCGATGACCACCAGCACCGGGGCCGTCGCCGACCACCGCCTGCCGCTCAAGCCGAGCGAGGTGGAGGCGTTCGCCCGCGCCGTCGCCGCCGAGTTGAAAGTGGACGGCATCACCGCCAGCGGCGAGTTGCCCGAGCTGGCCAAGAAGTGGGTGAAGCCGCTCGCCGACGACCTGAGCAAGCACAAGGGTAAGGCGGTCGTCATCGCCGGCGACCACTGCTCGCCCGCCACGCACCTCGTCGCCCTGGCCATCAACAAGGCGCTCGACGCCTTCGGCAAGACGGTGTCGTTCACCGAGTTGCTCGAAGCGGTCAAAGACCCGACCGGCAAGGAGCCGCGGAACGCGCTCGCCGGTTGGCCGACCGACGACCAACTCGGCGCGCTCAAGACCCTCGCCGACGACATGAAGGCGGGCAAGGTCGATTGCCTGCTAATGAGCGGTGTGAACCCGCTGTACGACGCCCCGGCCGACTTGAAGTTCGGCGACGCCATCGTCAAGACGAAGCAGAAGTCGGCCGTGGTGCTGCACCACGGGCTGTACCGGGACGAGACGGCGGACAAGTGCAACTGGCACGTGAACGCCGCCCACTACCTGGAAAGTTGGGGCGACGTGCGCGCCCACGACGGCACGGTGTCGGTCATTCAGCCGCTCATCGCCCCGCTGTACGGCGGCAAGACGTTCATCGAGTTGCTCGCCGCCGTCCTCGAAGAGACGCCGTCCGACGGCCTGTCGCAGGTCCGCAAGACGCATGACAAGCTGGACGAGAAGGCGTGGGAGACCGGCCTGAAGACAGGCGTGTTCGCCGGCACCGCGTTCAAGCCGGTGGCCGTCGAGTGGAAGCCGGACTTCAAACTGCTCGACGACGCCGCGTTCAGCGTCAAGCCGATCAAGGAGTTGGAGATCGCCTTCCGCCCCGACCCGGCGGTGTTCGACGGCCAGCAGGCGAACAACGGCTGGCTACAAGAACTGCCCAAGCCGATTACCAACCTGTGCTGGGATAACGCCGCGATGGTGTCGCCCGGCACGGCCGACAAGCTGAAAATTCAGCACGGGTTCACGTTCAACACCTACCGCTCCGGCGAGCGCGGGTGTACCGAAACGGACCTGGTCGAACTGACCGTGAACGGCCGCAAGTTGACGGCGGCGGTCCACGTGCTGACCGGCCACGCCGACGACGTGGTGACGCTGCACCTGGGGTACGGCCGGCGGAAGGGCGGGCGGGTGGCCAGCCCCGACGACGGCAGCCCGGTGCCGGGGTTCGACGCCTACCAGCTCCGCGGCACGGACTCGATGTGGTCGGCGAAGGTGGACGTGGTGCGGGCGAACGAGCGGTTCTTCCTGGCCGTCGCCGGGGCGCACGCGGCGATGGAGAGCCGCCGCCCGGTGCGGTACGCCAGCAAGGCGCAGTTCATCAACGACTCGAAGTTCGCCCAGGTGCCGGCGGTGGCCGCGGCCGAAGTGGACGCCATCGTGGCCAACACGCCCGGCACGCCGGCCAACTTCAAGAGGCTCGGGCTGAAACACCCGCACGCCCACGACCACGGGCACGAGCACCAGCACGTCCACGACCCGCGGGTCGTCCCGCTCAACCTGTACCACGACAACCCCATCCGGGTGAACGGCAAGGACGCGAACACCAGCTACCGCCGGTGGGCGATGGCGATCGACCTGAGCGCCTGTACCGGGTGCGGGGCCTGCACCCTGGCGTGCGTGGCCGAGAACAACATCCCCGTGGTGGGCAAGGAGCAGGTGCACCGCGGGCGGGCCATGCACTGGATCCGCATCGACCGCTACTACACCATCCCCACGCCGGGCAAGCTGATGTCCGACGAGTACGGGGCGTTCGAGGTGCCGGAGGAGAGGCGGAAGGAGCAGGCGAAGCGGAGCGCGGACATCGAGATCCACGTGCAGCCGGTGCCGTGCCAGCAGTGCGAGAAGGCGCCGTGCGAGGTGGTGTGCCCGGTGGCCGCCACCGTCCACAGCGCCGACGGCCTGAACGACATGGTGTACAACCGCTGCGTCGGCACGCGGTACTGTAGCAACAACTGCCCGTACAAGGTGCGGCGGTTCAACTTCCTCCAGTACACCGACTACACGACCGACAGCCTGAAACTGCTGAACAACCCGGAAGTGACCGTCCGCACGCGGGGCGTGATGGAGAAGTGTACGTACTGCGTGCAGCGGATCCGGTTCGCCGAGATCGAGGCCGAGCGGGAGTGGAACACCGCCGCCCGCCCGAAGGACGTGAACGGCCGGCCGAAGATCCTGGACGGCGAGGTGCTGACCGCGTGCCAGCAGGCGTGCCCGACCGGGGCCATCAAGTTCGGCGACATGAGTGACCCGGCCGCCGACATCCTCAGGTGGAAGGCCGAGCCGCACACCTACGGGCTGCTGGCCGAGATCAACACCATGCCGCGGACGACGTACCTGGCGGCCGTCAAGAACCCGAACGAAGAGCTGGACAAGGCGATCCACGGGAAGGGGGCGTAACCGGAATGAGTATCGCGTTCGTTGAGACCCCGGCTCGCCCGCAGCCGCCGACCGACGGCAGCTACCGGCACCCGGAAGAACTGCTCGGCGCCAACCACGACATCGCCACCCTGGGCGACAAGATCGCCGACGTGGTGGTGGCCAAGCCGCACCCGAAGGCGTGGTGGTTCTTCTTCCTCATCGGGTTCGCCCTCCTGCAAGGGCTGACCGTCGGGCTGGCGTGGCTGTTCTACTGGGGCACGGGCGTCTGGGGCATCAACCAGCCGGTCGCCTGGGGTCTGGCCATCGTCAACTTCGTGTGGTGGATCGGCATCGGGCACGCCGGCACGCTCATCTCCGCCATCCTGCTGCTCATGCACCAGAAGTGGCGGACGAGCATCAACCGCTTCGCCGAGGCCATGACGCTGTTCGCCGTGGCCTGCGCCGGCATCTTCCCGCTCATTCACATGGGGCGGGTGTGGATGGGGTACTGGCTGTTCCCGTTCCCGAACGTGATGGCCATGTGGCCGAACCCGCGGTCCCCGCTCATGTGGGACGTGTTCGCGGTGAGCACCTACCTGACCGTGAGCCTGCTCTTCTGGTACGTCGGCCTGATCCCCGACCTGGCCGTCCTGCGGGACTCGGCGAAGGGCAAGTGGCAGCGGTGGGTGTACGGCTTCTTCGCCCTCGGCTGGCGGGGCAGCGCCTTCCACTGGCGGCGGTACGAGAAGCTGTACCTGCTGCTGGCCGGCCTGAGCACGCCGCTGGTGTTCAGCGTGCACACCATCGTGTCGTTCGACTTCGCGGTGGCCGTGGTGCCCCTGTGGCACGCCACCATCTTCCCCCCGTTCTTCGTCGCCGGGGCGGTGTACAGCGGGTTCGCCATGGTCATCTGGCTGGCCGTCCCGCTGCGGCACTTCTACGGCATGAAGGACCTGATCACCGAGCGGCACATCGAGCTGTGCGCCCGCGTGATGCTCGTCACCGGCCTGCTGGTCACGTGGGGGTACGCCCTGGAGGTGTGGATGGCGTGGTACAGCCACAGCCAGATCGAGTGGGGCACCACCTGGCAGCGGATGTGGGCCGGCCCGTACTGGTGGAGCTACTGGTGCCTCATCCTCACCAACTCCGTCATCCCGCAACTGTTCTGGTCGAAGAAAATCCGCATGAACGAGTGGTGGGCGTTCGCCATCTCCGGCTCGGTCCACATCGGCATGTGGTTCGAGCGGTACGTGATCGTCATCACCCTCACCCGCGACCACGTGCCCGGCGCGTGGGGCCGGTACGCCCCGACCGTCTGGGACTACTCCCTCATGTTCGGCTCGGTCGGCCTGTTCATTACCTTGTTCTGCCTGTTCGTCCGGTTCCTGCCGATGATCTCGATCACCGAGATGCGGGAGTTCCTGCCGCTCAAGCAGGGCGGGCGCGACGGTCACTCGTGCATGGAGAACGCCAAGTGAGTGACACCCACACGCCGGCCGCCCCGCCGCTGTACGGGGTGATGGCCGAGTTCCTGACGGCCGACGAACTGATCGCCGCGACCAAAGCGGCGGCCGACGCCGGGTACACCCGCATGGACGGGTACAGCCCCATCCCGCTGGGCGAGGTGGCCGACCACCTGGGCTTCCCGCGGTCCGAGATCGGCGCCGTCATGTTCATCGGCGGGGTGTGCGGGGCCACCCTCGGCTTCTTCATGCAGACGTGGATCACCACCATCGACTACACTCTCAGCATCGGCGGCAAGCCGTACTGGAGCTGGCCGCAGTTCATCCCCATCACCTGGGCGCTGCTCGTGCTGACGGCCAGCATGAGCGGGGTGTTCGGCCTGCTCGTCCTGTGCGGCCTGCCCCAGCCGTACCACCCGGTGTTCAACGTGGACCGCTTCCGCCGGGCCAGCCGCGACCGCTACTTCCTGTGCATCGAGGCCGCCGACCCGAAGTTCGACCCGGCCGCGGTGAAAGCGTTCCTCACCACACTCAAGCCGGACGACGTGGCGGAGGTGCCCGAATGAACGGTCCCAATTGCGGAATGCGGAATGCGGAGTGCGGAATGAAAGCCGCGATCCTGGCCGTGGCCGCGACGGTTCTCGTGTCTGCCGGCTGTCAGCAAAAAATGGCCACCCAGCCGGCCCACCGACCCTACGAGGAGTCGGAGATGTTCCCGCACCGCCAGTCGGCCCGGCCGCTGGTGAACGGCGTGGTCCACCGCGGGCAGGCCCTGTCCGACGACCCGCTGGTGACGTGGCTGGCGGCCCTGGGCAAGGCGCCCAAGCACACGGCCAACTTCACCGCGTGGGTGGCCGAGCAGCAGCGGACGCCGGCCACCGAGAGCGGCGAGCCGACCGGCAAGCCGGTCCTCGGGCCTGACGGCAAGCCGGTCATGCGGATGTCGGCCGAGGCCGGCAAGGAGTTGCTCGCCCAGGCGCTGCAACCCGGCTCGCCGAACGACCCGGCCAACTTCGTGGACACCGTGCCCTTCGAGATGGGCGAGGCCGACCTGAAGCGGGGCCAAGTGCTGTACACCGCCGTGTGCGCCGAGTGCCACGGCGGCGCCGGGTGGGGGAACGGCAAGATCCCCGAGCGGGGCTTCCTCCGCCCGCCGTCGTACCACGCCGACCCGGCCGGCCGGGAGAAGGACTGGTCGCGGCAGATCGTGGTGGACAACGTGGCGGTGAAGGACTTCACCGGGAACGCCGCCGGCACCAGCCGCGGGTTCTACAAGTACGGGCTGGAGGTGCCGCTCAAGGCGGTGCCCGTCGGGTACATCTACCAGGTGATCTACTGGGGGTACGGCGGCATGGGGTCGCACGAGACGCAGGTGCCCGACGCCGCCGACCGCTGGCGGGTGGCCGCCTTCGTGCGGGTGCTGCAACACAGCCAGGCGGCCGACGCCACCAAACTGGACAAACACTTGCTGGACGAACTGAACGCCCCGAAGGGCGAGAAGAAGCCGCACGCGGAGGGGCACAAGTAATGGCCGCGACCGCCACCCATCACGGCGACCACCCGCACCACGAGACCGTGCTGCCGGACGCACTCGTGGACGTGTCGAAGGTGCGGCTGGTCAGCCTCGCCGCCCTCGGCGTCGGTGCCGCCGTCTTCTTCGTCGGCGGGTTCGTCGGCTTGGGCATGGACCCCAAGAACGGAGTCCGCGACTTCTTCCTGGCGTACCTGTGCGGGTTCGTGTTCTGGCTCAGCCTGCCGTTCGGCTCGCTGCTCCTGAGCATGATCGGCTACCTGGCGCAGGCCAGTTGGGGCATCATCTTCCGCCGCATCTTCCAGGCCAGCATCCGCACCCTGCCGCTCCTCGCCCTGCTGGGCGTGCCGGTGGTGGGGGCGGTGCTGTTCGCCGGCGACCAGTCGCCGTTCTGGTGGAGCGAGGGCGTGTGGCACAAACCGGCCGACCAGATTCAGTTGGACGAGGGGCAGAAGGAGGACGTGGCGAAGTACGTCAAGCAGGGGCTGGGGCACGACGACGCGGACGTGAAGCACATCGCCACCGTCGCCGCCGCCGAGCACGTGCCGCCTCTCGCCGCCGAGGAAGGGCTGCACAAGACGAAGGACTTCCTGAACCCGATCGGGTTCGCCGTCCGGTACGTGATCTACTTCCTCATCCTGGGCACGATCGCCTTCCTCCTGCACCGGCAGGCCCGCAAGGCGGAGGACGTGGCCGACACGGAGAAGGAGAAGTACAAGCTGCACGTCATCAGCGGGCCGGGCGTGCCGCTGTTCGTCATCACCATGACGTTCTTCATTACCGACTGGGTGATGAGCGTCGAGCCGTCGTGGGCGTCCAGCATGTTCCCGGTGGTGTTCCTGTTCAACACGGCCCTCACCACGCTCACGTTCAGCACGCTGGTGTTCTACACGCTCACCAAGGTGCCGAACGACACCCGCCCGAACTCGCCCAACCGCCCCGACCTGACGGCCATCGTGAAGGACAAGTTCCGCATCGACATCGGCAGCCTGACGCTCGGCTTCTGCATGGCGTGGGCGTACGCCAGCTTCTGCCAGTTCATGCTGGTGTGGGCGGCCAACCTGCCGGAAGAGATCCCGTACTACCTGAAGCGGGGGGCGGGCAACGAGGACTCGATCATCAGCGGCATCGGCGGCGGGGCGACCGGCAGCGCCACCGGGTGGATCTACCTGACGTACATTCTGATGGCCTTCCACTGGCTGTTGCCGTTCGTCACGCTCCTCTTCCGCGAGGTGAAGACGTCGCCCCGCGGGATGAAGGTGATGGCCTGCGTCCTGCTGGGCGTGTGCATGTGCGACGTGATCTGGTGGATCCTGCCGAGCGTGCCGCACCCGGACACGTGGACGCACCTGCCGATGGCGTTCGGCGCCATCGCCATGATCGGCGGGGTGTGGACGTTCGTGTTCGCCACGCAGTTGAAGAAGCGGGCCATCCTGCCGAAGAACAGCGAGACGAAGTTCCTGGCCGAGTGGGGACACCACTGATTGATTGGTTCCCCTCTCCCGCAAGGGGAGAGGGGGACACGAGACCGAGGGCACCGACGATGGCCGACACACCGCACACGCCACACGCCACCCCCGCCCCCGGCGGGAGCGACGGGCACGGGCACGGCAACGACCCGGTGGCCCAACTGTGGATGGCCGTGAGCGGGGCGTCGGTCGGCGGGCACCACGAGGAGGTGCCCGGCGTGGACGCCAAGTCCGCCAAGGTCGGGCACGAGCCGGACAAGTTCGACGCGCGGACCATCGTGTACGTGCCCGTCGTGGTGGCCGTCACCCTGGTGGTCACGTACCTGCTGGTGCAAGGCGCCTTCCTGTTCGTGAACGGCAAGGAGTCGCAGCAGTTGACGGAGGCGACGACCGCGTCCACCGACCCGGCCGAGATCGCCCGCGTCCAGAAAGAGAACCTGACGAAGGTGAAGGGGCGGAACGAGTTGGCCGGTCAGCTCGGCACCTGGGACGCCAAGCCGGTGGCCAAGGCCACGCCCGACGCCCAGACCCGGCCGCCGGTGCCGCAGCCGCCGCTCGAGTACAACAAGCAGAAGAATTACGTCCGCAAGGGGGCGAATGGCGTGGACCTGCCGCCCGACCCGCCGTTCCTCCGCTCCTTCCCGGACCAAGGCGACCACAACTCCCCCGTGCTCTACCCCGAAGACCTGCGGCCGGAGAACTACACCGACCCGTGGCACGACAACGCCAAACTGCTGGCCGAACCCAAGTGGGTGGTGAAGGACAAGCTGGCGACGGTGCCCATCGACGAGATGATTCGCCTGATCGCCCACGACCCGAAGTGGAAGGACACGCTGAAAGTGGCCGAGAAGAAGGCCGTGCTGACTACGGGCACGCTGGGCAAGCCGAAGATGTCGGCCGGCGGTGTGACGGGGCCGCTGCCGAGTGCGGTTGAGAAGAAAGACGACGGCCACGGGCACAAGTGATCGTGCTCTGCTCGCTCCGCGAGCGGGTCTGAATTCCGCTCGCGGAGCGAGCAGAGCACTTACCGGAGACCTCCCCCATGCCGCACACCCCGCTCGCCCGGCTGCTCGCCGTCGCCGTGCTGGCGTGCGCCGCTGCGGTCGCCGGCGGACAAGGAATGGGCTACGGGCAGGCCACCAAGCCGCCCCCGCCGTCGCCCGAAACGCTGCAAAACCTGACCATCAGCGAGGCCACGCAGAAGCAGGTGCTGGGCAAGACGCTCCCGCTCGACGGCACCTTCTACGACCACACCGGGGCGGCCGTCACCCTCCGCGACGTGATCGGCGGCAAGCCGACGTTCCTGGTGCCGGTGTACTTCAAGTGCCCGATGCTGTGCAACCAGACGATCGAGAACCTGCTCATCGCCCTGCGGCAGATGCGGGGCATCGACCCGAAGATGGTGGCCGGCGACGCCTTCCACGTGGTGTTCTTCAGCATCGACAGCTTCGAGCACCCGCAGCAGGCGAACGGCCGGCGGAACGCCTTCCACTTCGAGTACGACGGGCGGACCAAGGACGCGCAAGGGGTGTGGTTCCTGAGCGCCAACCCGACCAACCGCGGCGACCAGGCGACCGCCGCCCACGCCACCATCACTGAAGTGACCGACGCCATCGGCTTCAAGTTCGTGCGGATGAACGTGAAGAAGCAGGTGGAGGTGGCCCCCGAGAAGGTGGCGAGTGAGATTCAGCACTCGTCGGCCGTGCTGGTGCTCACCCCCACCGGGCGGGTGAGCAGCTTCAACACGCAACTGGCCTACGACGAGCGGGCGCTGGCCGAGCAGGTGAAGACCGCCGCCGGCGAGGGGCAGGGGAGTACCAGTTCCACGCCGTCGCTGGCCTGCTTCCTGGGCGACACCGGGCCGGAGGGGTTCTACCGCACGGCCATGCGGATCCTGGCGGTCGCGGCCGTCCCGTTCATCGTGCTGGCCGGCGTGGTGGTGTGGCGGGCGCGGGCGCGGGCGAAGGCGGAACGACTGGCGAACCGAGCGGCGTGAGCCGCCGGGTGTGTTTCAGAACCCGGCCCCTCACGGGGCACGGCTCGCCCGGACCAGAGACCGAACTCCGAACCCAACAGGGGTTGTTGATATGTTCGCAGTGATGGACACACCGCCGATCCTGCCCGCGCAGGCGTCCGAGTTCGCGGTGCAGTACGACCTCCTGTTCTGGTACATCACGGCCGTGTGCGCGTTCGGCGGCGGCGTCGTGTACCTGTTGCTCACGTACTGCTGCTTCCGCTTCGCCAAGTCGGACACCAACACCCGGCCGCAGCGGATCCTCGGGTCGAACAAGCTGGAAGTGCTCTGGACGGTCATCCCCCTGCTCTTCTTCCTGTCGTTCTTCGTGTACGGCGCCCGCCTGTGGGACGTGGCCATCAGCATCCCGAAGGAGGCGGCCGAGCGGGAGTACTTCGTCGCCGGCAAGCAGTGGATGTGGAAGGTGCAAGACCCGGACGGCCGCCGGCAGATCAACGAGATGACCCTGTGCGCGGGTGTGGCGGTGAAGGTCACTGGCACCAGCGAGGACGTGATTCACGACTTCGGCGTGCCCGCCTTCCGCAGCAAGTTCGACGTGGTGCCCGGCCGCTTCACGGCCGCCTGGTACAAGCCGGTGCTCACCCCCGCGGCCGTCGGCGGGGTGGAGACGCACCACCTGTTCTGCGACCAGTACTGCGGGCAGGGGCACTCGCAGATGGTGGGCAAGGTGTTCGTGCTGTCGGCCGAGCGGTTCGCCGAGTGGCAGGAGGGGCGGTTCAAGAGCGACGAGCGGGTGCAGCGGTCGTGGACGGGCAAGCAGATGCCGAAAGGCCCGCTCGACGGCTCGCCCGCGTGGCAGGGGGCACTGCTGTTCCGCAAGCTGCAGTGCAACGGCTGTCACTTCACCCAGGGCACCGACGACCCCACCCCGCCGAAGGCGCCGACCCTGGAGAACCTGTACGGCACGAAGCGGGAGTTGAACGACGGGCGGATGATCGCCGCCGACGAGGCGTACATCCGCAACGCCATCCGCAACCCGTCCCTGCACGTGCGGAGCGGGTGGAAGCCGATCATGCCCGCCTACCACACCGGGCTAGCCACCGAGACCGACATCCACAACCTGACCGCCTACATCCGCAGCTTGAAGCCGGGCGACCTGCCGCAGCGGGTGGAGCGGACGCCGACGCCCATCGGCGGCGCGCCGAAGGCGAGCGAAGGCGACCCGAAGAAGGAGGGCAATTGATGGCCACCGTCACCACCCCGTTGATCCCGGCATCGGCGGACGCGCCGAAGCTGGACTACACCCCGCAGGGGGTGCCGCCCCCCGAGCCGACCCCGGCCGAGGACCGCACCCGCAAGCACTACCTGAACCACGACACCAGCCTGCTCGGCTGGCTGCTGACGGTGGACCACAAGCGGATCGGGCTGATGTACCTGGTCGGCGTGTCCATCTTCTTCGTCGCCGGGGCGATCGCCGTCGGGCTGGTCCGCACCAACCTGATCACCCCCACCGGGGCGATCCTGGAGTTGGACCAGTACAACAAGGCGTTCACCGCCCACGGCACCATCATGCTGTTCCTGTTCCTCATCCCGGTCATCCCGGGCGTGCTGGGGAACTTCCTCGTGCCGCTGATGATCGGCGCGAAGGACATGGCCTTCCCGAAGTTGAACCTGATGAGCTTCTACGTGTGGGCGTTCGGGGCCATGTTCTTCGTGTTCCAGTTGCTCGTCGGCGGGCTGGACACCGGGTGGACGCTCTACCCGCCGTACAGCACGAAGTACAGCCACACGAACGTCCTGTACGCCGGCCTGGGCATCTTCATCACCGGGTTCAGCAGCATCCTGACCGGCCTGAACATCATCGCCACCATCCACAAGATGCGGTGCCCCGGCATGACGTGGGGCCGCCTGCCCCTGTTCGTGTGGGCCATGTACGCCACCAGCGTGATTCAACTCCTGGGCACCCCGGTGATCGCCGTCACGGTGGTGATGGCGGCGGTCGAGAAGCTGTTCGGGGTGGGCATCTTCGACCCGAAGATCGGCGGCGACCCGCTGCTGTTCCAGCACATGTTCTGGTTCTACAGCCACCCGGCCGTGTACATCATGATCCTGCCGGGCATGGGCGTGATCAACGAGGTGCTGACGTGCTTCAGCCGCAAGAACATCTTCGGGTACAAGGCGGTGGCGTGGAGCAGCGTGGGCATCGCGGTGGTCGGCTTCCTGGTGTGGGGCCACCACATGTTCCTCGCCGGCCAGGGGTACTACCTGAGCATGGTGTTCGCCTTCCTCACCATGCTGGTGGCCGTGCCGAGTGCGATTAAAGTGTTCAACTGGACGGCCACGCTGTACGGCGGCGTCATCTCGTACCAGGCGCCGATGATCTTCGCCATCGGGTTCATCGTGCTGTTCACCATCGGCGGCCTGACGGGGCTGTACCTGGGCAGCATGGGCGCCGACATCCACCTGCACGACACGTACTTCGTGGTCGCCCACTTCCACTACACGATGGTGGGCGGGATGATGTTCGCGTGGCAGGCCGGGCTGCACTTCTGGTGGCCGAAGATGACCGGCCGCATGTACTCCGACTTCTGGAGCCGGCTGGCCGCGGTGGTCATGCTGGTCGGGTTCGCCCTCACCTTCCTGCCGCAGTTCGTGGTCGGCTACCTGGGCATGCCCCGGCGGTACCCGAACTACCCGGAGGAGTTCCAGATCTACAACGTGATGAGCACGGCCGCCGCGTACATCCAGGGCATCGGGTACGCCATGCCGGTGTTCTACCTGACGGCCAGCCTGTTCTTCGGCAAGAAGGCGGGCAACAACCCGTACAAGGCGACCGGCCTGGAGTGGGCGACCACCAGCCCGCCCGACCCGCACAACTTCCCGGCCACGCCCGCCGTGTACTTCGGGCCGTACGAGTACGGCGTGCCGGACGGCCTGAGCATCGTGGACAAGATGACCGACGGGCACGCGAACGGCGTTCACACCAACGGCACGGGCAAGCAGGGGGTGACCAGTGGCAGCTAGCGCCAGTCCGGTAGCGACCGCCGCCCCCGGCACGTCCGGGCCGGTCGCCCACCACTTCAACAACATGGGCCAGCAGCAGGCCAGCGTGCGGTTCGGCATGTGGCTGTTCCTGGTGACGGAAGTGCTGTTCTTCGGCGGCGCGTTCTGCGCGTACACCGTCTACCGCCTGTGGTTCCCCAAGGACTTCGAGGCCGGCAGCGCGGCGCTGAACGTGGGCATCGCCACCGTCAACACGTTCCTCCTGCTGGCCAGCTCACTCACCATCACGCTCGCCGTCCGCGCGTGCTACGACGGCAGCCGCAAGAAGCTGATGCGGTACCTGGTGCTCACCACCCTCCTGTGCGCGGCGTTCCTCGGGCTGAAGGCCCGCGAGTACCAGCTCGACTACGTGGAAGGGCTGGTGCCGGGCAAGGCGGCCGTGCTGACCGAAGAGGCGCGCACGGAGTACGCGAAGGAGGTGAAGGAGGCGCAGGAGAAGGGCGAAATCCTGCCGGCCATCCCGGAGAGCGCGTTCAACGAGAACCTGAAGGTGGCCCTGCACCACGCCAAGCTGAAGAACAAGGACGGCCAGCCGGCGCAGGCGGGCGAGGACTACGAGCCGTACCGCGTGCAGATGTTCTTCATGTTCTACTACAGCATGACCGGCCTGCACGTGCTGCACATGATCGTCGGCGTGGGCATCCTGGTGTGGCAAGTGATCCTCACCGGCAGGGGCTTCTTCGACCACACCGCCCGGTACGTGTACATCGAGACGATGAGCCTGTACTGGCACTACGTGGACCTGGTGTGGATGTTCATCCTGCCGCTGCTGTACCTGTGCGGCCCACACAACTTCGCCCAGGTGGGCACGGGGCTGGCCGACGCCTTCGGCGTGGGCGGGCACTGACCGGATCGGTAGGGCGGGCGAGCCGTCGCCCGCGCCCCCCCCCCCCGGTGGTTTTGTGGGGGGGGGGGCCCGCGACCCGCCCGCGCGCCC
>JANNVG010001103.1:0-2670 GCA_031414395.1 Fimbriiglobus sp. | reverse complement strand
GTGCTCGGTCACCAGCTTGGCGGCGCCGTCCTTGTCCACGTCCGTCACCTTCACCACCACTTCCGTGCTGCCCATGGTGTAGGTCCACTTGGACCCTTTGGTGAGCGGGTAGTAGTCGGTGGCGGTGCCGGCCGGGGCCGGGGCGGGCTTCACCTCGTCCGGCTTCTTCACCTCGTCCGGCTTCTTCGGCTCTTGGGCGAACGTGCCGCCGAGGGCGAGGGTGGCAGCGAGCAGACCGTACAGCAGCTTCCGCATCGGGGGATCCTCTCACGCCCACCAGGGGGCGGAACGGGGACACAGGGGAATGTGATGAGTATAGGGACGCCGGCCCCGCCGGGGAGACGCGCGGGCAGTGATGGTTACGTCGGCGGCCGGCGGGTGGTTCGCGGCGACCTCACCCCGCCGGTGGGAACGACACGGGGCGACAGACTCGGCGTCTGTCGCCCCGTGGTGGTCCGTCGATTCGGCCGCTCACCCGCCGGTCGCGTCCAGCAGGGCGGCGGCGGTGTCGGTGGCGGCGGTGCGGGTGGTCAGTTCGCCGGCGGCGGCGCGGGCGGTCACGTCTTGCAGCACGTTGGCCCGCACGTCCGGCACCTGTCGCACCAGGTCGAGCAGCTTGCTCAGGTCGGCCGTCGGGCTGAACGCAGTCGTCGCCGGGGTACCTTCGCCTTCCCGCACGGCCCCTTTGCCGGCCGTCACCTTCGACCCGCCTTCGAGCGGAATGGGCAGCGGGGTCGGGGTGTTCACGCTCGTGGGATCGATCCGCATCGGCTCACCTGCTTCCGGGTCGCGGCGGGATATTTCTTCCGCCGTCGTAGTGGGTATCGACGCTCACGCCGGAAGTTTGCCCTTTTCTCCGCCCACTGGCAACTGTTCCCCACCGTCTTCGATTATGCCACTGCCTGAAGCGCTGGATTTCCTGGCGCCGGATCGCCGTAAACCCATGACTGGCCAACCCGTTCAACGTCCGCCTCTGGTCAAAATGCTCGCCCTCGTGCTCGCCCTGGTGGCGTGTCTGGGGGTCGGGTTCGGGGTGGCGTTCGGGGTGAAGGTGGCGTTCTTTTCCCCGAAGCCGGTGGAAGAAGCGCACGACGACCACCCGCCCGACGAGCACGCTGTACCGCCGAGCCACCAGCGGTTGAACGTCGCCGTGCGGAGCGGCAACTACACCGTCGGGTTGAAGATCGCCCGCGGGTTGACGCACGACGCCGAACACGGGCACGCCGACCCGCACGTGCAATACGCCCTCGCCCTCTGCCTGGAAGGACTGGAGCGGTGGGACGACGCCATCGAAGCGTACCAGCAGCTTGGGGGCGACGACGCGCCGGCCGGAGTGAAAGCAGTCGCCGCGTGCGGCGAAGTGCGGTGCCACCTGGCCGAAGGGCACACCGCCGAGGCGACCGGGGCACTGCTCCGCGCCGAACGGGTGGCCGGCGTGCCGGGGCTGAGCACCGAAGTGGCGTACCTCCGCGGGCGGTTGGCCCTGCACGAGTCGCCGAAGTGGAAGGCCGGGCCGTTCGCACACGACCGGCCGATGGGCTTCGAGCCGCGGTTGCCGCCCGCCGACTACGCCGACTGGCTGAAGCTGCCGACCAGTTCAGGTGAACCGGCGGCGCCAGCCGCCTGGGTGGGAGTAACCCAGGCGGCTGACGCCGCCGGTTCACCGGGAAAAGCGATGA
This sequence comes from Fimbriiglobus sp., assembly GCA_031414395.1. Taxonomy (GTDB): domain Bacteria; phylum Planctomycetota; class Planctomycetia; order Gemmatales; family Gemmataceae; genus JALHQU01. Next base: position 991 of record JANNVG010001103.1, on the reverse strand, counting down.
CCGACGTTCTGGCAGCGTTCAACGCCGTGCTCGCCGCCGACCCGCCGCACCCGGACGAACTGGCCGTGCGGTTGGCGGTGGCGAACCTGCGGTTCCAGGCGGGCGAACTGGACGACGCCGCCCGCGAGTACAAGCGGGTGCGGGAGAGCCACCCGCCGAAGCCGCTGATGGTGGCCGCCACCTTCAGCCTCGGCTTGATCCGCCACCGCCGCGGCGAGTGGGCGCTCGCGCGGCAGTCGTTCACCGACGCGGCCGATCTGGGCGTGTCCACGCCGGCCGCGGCGGTGGCGTGGTGGTGGGTCGGCCGCACCGAGCTGGACGTGGGGAACGAAGACGCCTGCCGACTGGCGTGGGACCGTGCCGACCTGTCCGACGACCGCGAGATGACCTCGGCCGTGCTGCTCGGGCGGGCGTTCCTGCTGCTGCTCGACGGACAACAGGAGCGGGCGAAGAAGGTGCTTCACGGCCACCGGTTGGCCAACGGCGACCCGCTGCCGGCGCTCGGCGAGGCCTTCCACTGCCGCTTCCGCCTGACCGACCACCCGACGCAACTGAAGCGCGACGAACTGACCGCCGCCGTGCGAAACGCCGACTTCGGACAGCCGTTCGGACCCGCCGGGCGGCTGGTGTTCGCCGGCTGGCTGGGCGACGCCGGCGAGAGCAAACAGATGCTGACCGCGCTCGACGCGGCGGCCGACGTCACCCGCGGCAAGTGGGCGGTGCGGCTGGCCCTGGCGAGCGGGGAGGAGTTGTACCGCACGGGCGACCGGACCGCCGCCCGCGGGCGGTTCACCGCCGTGGCCGCCGCCGACGCGGGCGCGCACGGCGACCGCGCCCGCGTGCGGCTGGCCGAGATCGCCCTGGCCGACGGCAAGGCGGACGAGTGCGTGCGGTTCTGCCGCGCGGTGCTGGCCCGCGACCACGAAGACCGCGACCCCGTCCTGCGGCTGCTCGGCCGCGGGTACGAGTTGCTGAACCGCCCCCGCGCCGC
>JANNVG010001102.1:0-5760 GCA_031414395.1 Fimbriiglobus sp. | reverse complement strand
GGCGTTCGACCTGCGGAAGAACATGGAGGCGTTGGCCGTCGTCATCATCGTGTTGAGCCTGTCGCCCATGTTCGTCCACTACCTGATCGAACGCCGGCGGAAGAAGAAGCTGGCGGCGGCTGTGCCGGCATCGACGCCGTGACTACGAGCCGCGACCGCCTGGGCGGGGGGGTTTAAACCCCCGCTCCGTGGGGGTCGCGGCTCGTCTGACCTCCCATCATGGACCTCCCGCAATTCCAGTCCGGCCTCGGCAGCGTGTGGGCCGACCTCCGCGAGTTCCTCGCCGGGGTGCGGTTCGCCCGGCCGGGGCTGCTGTGGCTGTCGCTCGCCCCCATCCTGCTGGCGGTCCTCGCGTTCGTGGCCGAGTGGCGGAAGCGGAAGGCGACGGCGGCGTTCGGCCGGCCGGCGGCGGTGGCCGGGTTACACACCATGCGGCCGGGGCGACAGTGGCTCGCCCGCATCCTGCTCGGGTTCGGGTGGACGGCCCTGGTTCTGGCGGTGGCCGGGCCGAAGTGGGGCAAAGGGGCGGACGGTGGCACGGCGGTCGGCCGCGACATGGTGGTGGTGATCGACCTGAGCCGCAGTATGCAGGCGACGGATTTGAGCAAGTCGGGCACGCGGTGGCAGGCGGCCGTTGAAGCCGTCCGGGAGTTGATCGCCACCTGTCGGCGGAACGGCGGGCACCGCATTGGCATCGTGGTGTTCTCCACCCGCCCGGTGCTGTTCGTGCCGCTCACCACCGATTACACGCACCTCGAACAGAAGTTGCTCGACCTGGACGGCGACCGCCCGCCGCATGATGTCCGCCCGCTCGACGACTCCATCCCGTCGGGCACCCGCATCGGGTCAGCGCTCAAACTGGCCGTCGCGTCCCACGACCCGCGGTTCGTCGGCGCGCAAGATGTCATCCTGTTCACCGACGCCGACGACCCGGAACCGGATGACGAGTGGGCCGGGGGCGTGACGGCCGCCCGCAACGCCGGCATCCCCGTTCACGTGGTCGGCATCGGCGACCCGATCACCCCGCACCTGTTGCACCTGAAGGGCCGCGGGGAGGAGGTGGTGGAAACGCGGCTGGTGGAGGAGGTGGCGAAGGAGATCGCCGCCGAAGGCCGCGGAGTGTACCTGCCCGCCCGCCGCGACCCGCCCGACATGGCCACGTTCTTCCGCACGCGGATCGACCCCCTCCCGCCCCGCCAGCTCGACGACGACCCGACCACGCAACTGCAAGACCACAGCGTGTGGTTCTACCTGGCGGCCGTGGTGCTGCTCGCGGTGGGGTGGGTGCGGGAGCGGTAGAGGGAAGAGACCTCACCCCCCGGCCCCCTCTCTATGGCATGCAGAGGGGCAGGGCCATTCCGTTGTCGGGGTGTGCCACGAGCCGCGCCCGCCCGGGGGCGGGGCCTTGGTTTGGGGCGGCCCCCCTCCCCGGCGGTCGCGGCTCGTCCATCACCTGCCAGTTTGAAACTCGGAACGGCCCTGTGCAGAGGGGGCCGGGGGGTGAGGTCTTCCACCAGCCCATTGCACCCGCCCCGCCGCCCGCGTACACTCCGGGTCAGCCGCCTTCGCTCGGCGTGTCTCTCCCCCCTCATCTCCGAGGTCGTCATGAGCGTGTTCTCTCGCCGCGAGTTCATCCACCGCTCCGCCATCCTGGGCGCCGCCTCCGCCGCCATCGGCTTCCCCACACTCCGCGCCGCCGACGAGCCGACAAAGAAAGGCTCCGCCAACGACCGCCTGCGGGTGGCCGTGGTGGGCGTGAACGGCCGCGGCATGTCGCACATCGGTGGGTTCACGGACAAGGCCGTGAACTGCGAGATCGTCGCCCTGTGCGACGCCGACGAGGGCGTCATCGGCAAGGGCATGACGGCCGTGCAGAAGGCGCAAGGGGCCGAGCCGAAGTACGTCAAGGACTTCCGCAAGCTGCTCGACGACAAGACCATCGACGTGATCAGCATCGCCACCCCGAACCACTGGCACGCCACCATGGCCGTGTGGGCCATGAAGGCGGGCAAGCAGGTGTACTGCGAGAAGCCGGCCACGCACAACGTGCACGAAGGCCGCATCATGGCCGACACCATGGCGAGCACCAAGACGGTGTGCCAGGTGGGCACGCAGAGCCGGAGTAATCCGGGGATGCGGGACGCCGTCAAGTACCTGCACGACGGCAAGCTCGGCAAGGTGCAACTGGCCTACGGCACCTGCTACAAGCCCCGCAAGAGCATCGGCAAGGTGGACAAGCCGACCGACCCGCCGAAGACGATGGACTACGACCTGTGGTGCGGGCCGGCGGCCAAGCTGCCCGTCACCCGCGGCAAGCTGCACTACGACTGGCACTGGACGTGGGAGTACGGCAACGGCGACTTCGGCAACCAGGGCGTCCACGAGGCCGACAAGGCCCGCTGGGGGCTGGGCGCGAAGGGGCTGCCCAAGTGGGTGGTGAGCGTCGGCGGGCGGTTCGGGTACGTGGACGACGGCGAGACCCCGAACACCATGCTCTGCCTGTACCAGTACGACGCCGGCCCGCTCATGTTCGAGACCCGCGGGCTGGAGACGAAGGACATCATGGGCACGAAGGTGGGGAACATCTGGTTCTGCGAGAACGGCTACCTGGTGTGCCCGAGCTACAGCGGCGGGGCGGCCTACGACAAGGACGGCAAGGAACTGGCCAAGTTCGGCGGCGGCGGCGACCAGCACCACTACCGCAACTTCGTGGACGCGATCCGGGCCGCCGACGCGACCAAGCTGAACTGCTCGCCGGAAGAGGGGCACGCGAGCGCCGCCGTCTGCCACCTGGGGAACATCAGCTACCGCATGGGCAAGGCCGGCGCGATGGCCGACGCCGTCACCTGCTTCGACGGCGACAAGAAGGCCGGCGAGGCGTTCGCCCGCATGAAGGACCACGTCACGGACAACAAGGTGGACCTGAAGGACGCGAAGGGCATGATCGGGGCGAAGATCACCCTCGACCCGAAGACGGAGAAGATCACCGAGGTGGCCGACGGCGGGGACAAGGCGAAGGCCAACGCCATGCTCTTCCGCGAGTACCGCAAGGGCTTCGACATCCAGAAGGGGGCGTAACGCGGAATGGCGAACGGCGCAGAACCCGTTCTTCGATCACAAGTTCGCGGACATCGCGCTGCACCACGAGAGGAAGGTGAAGGTGCGGCTGGCCGCTACCACAGCACCTCGTTCGGCAAGCCGCCGCCGCTGCCGAACGAGGTGCTGTGGTGAGGGCGATGGGCGAGCTGCCGTTACTGGTAGGGCGGCGAACATCAGGCGGCCGGGGGGTGCGGTTTGTGCTCGCCGTTCTCGTCCTTTTGCACCTGGAGCATCGGCCGGCCGAGGATGAGCGCGATCAGCAGCGTCATGGCCGCCGCGCCGAGGAACAGGAACACCGGCAGTCGCTTGTTGTCGTAGTCGGGCGACGGCGGCACGCCCTCCGGACTCAGCTCGTAGTGCGGCACGCCGTCCAGTTCGAACTTCGTCACGCTCACCCGGTCGCCCGCCTTCAACCCCTTGCCCACTTCGATGACCGCGTCCTTCTTCTCGCGGCCGATCACGTCGTCCACGATCTCCTGAACCGTCCGCGGCTTCTCCGCTTCCAACTCCACGTCCGGCACCAGTTCCTTGCCCTCGCCGTCGGTCACATGGAAGAAGGCCGGCCGGCCGTGACGGTAGTCCACCGCCGTCAGTGTGCCCGATCCGAGCACCTCGCGGTCCTTGATCTCGGGGGCCAGCCCGCCCATCTGGGCGACCGTGACGACCACCCAGAAGAGGGCCGACGACGCGATGGCCCCGACCACGTTGACGAAGTTGCTCGTGGCGATCATCTCGCCCTTGCTCGTCTTCGGCGCCCGGTGTTGCAGGAGGGTGAACAGGGGCACGATGTAGAAGCCGGTGGACACGCCCACGCCGATGATGCACGCCACCAGCACGGGCGTGTTCGTCAGTTGCCACGCGGCCACGCACAGCAGCGTAATCATGCCGGCCGCGCCGAGCAGCACCAGCCGCAGTTCCACCCGCCGGCCGCTCAGCAGCCCGGCGAGCGGGCTGCCCAGCCCGATGCCCAGCGCCACCGTGCCGACGATCACGCTCGTCTTCAGTTCGTCCCACCGCGGGTTCTGGCTTTCGCCCAGCATGTAGACCGCCGCCCGCATGAACGCCACCACGAAGGTGAAGAAGGCGATGCCCAGGATGGCCACCCGCAGCGGCTTGGTGGACAGCAGTGTGCGCAGGCTTTGCACGATGGGGCCGTACACGTTCAGCGGCAGCGTGCGGTGCGGGTTGGCGGCCGGCATGGGGCGGATGAGGAAGCTGGCCGCCGCCCCGACCACCGCCAGCCCGAACAGCACCCACCCGATGTACTGCTCGTGCCCGAGGAACAAATACGACATCACCCCGCCGCTCACCGTGCCCAGGATGACGGCCAGGAAGGAGAGCGATTCGAGCAGGCCGTTGCCGCGGCTGAGCAGGTGCGGGGGGAGGATTTCGGGCATGACGCCGTACTTGGCGGGCACGAAGAAGGCGGAGTGTACGCCCATCAGGAACACGCACGCCAGCACCAGCACCGGGCCGAACACGTCGAACCGCCCGCTCGGGTCGCGGCCGAGGAAGAAGCCGACGAGTGCCACCGCCGTGATCAGCACTTCGGCCACTTTCCACGTGATGAGCGCGTTCCGCTTCGGGTACTTGTCGGCCAGGTGCCCGGCGACGGTGCAGAAGATGGCCCACGGGCTGTAGAAGAGGATGGGCATCAGGCTGATGGCCGTCTTCTCGGTCATGAGCTGCTTGTTGATGGCGAAGAACATGGCCGCGGCGTGGATGGCCTGGTCGTTGAAGGCGGCGAAGAACTGGGCGACGAGCAGGCCGATGAAGGTGCGGGAACTGAGTCGGCCGGCGGGCGGGGCGGGCGGGGCGACGGCGTCGGCCATGAGTGGGCGTCTCGACGGGGGAGTGTGGGGGAAGTGTATGGCCGGTTGGCGAGTCGTGTCTTGGCGAGCCGAGCGGCGTGAGCCGCCGGGTTCTTCATCACACACCCGGCTCCTCACGGAGCACGGCTCGCCAGACACCGCCCCGCCCGCCCGCTACAATCTCGCCACCCCCCGCACCCCTTGCCCCAGCCCCGGAGTCGGCCGATGAGTTCCGCACCGCAGCCGCCGCAGATTCCCCCGCAGGTGCCGTTCAAGTCCGGCCAGTTCGAGTTCACCGACGAGCACAACCGCAGCTTCTCCGGCCTGTCCGACAACATGCGGGCGTTCGCCAACCTGATGAAGATCCTGGGCGGCGTCTTCGCCCTGCTGATGGTCGCGGCGGTCGTCATGGCTCTGCTCAAACAGCAACCGCCCCAAGGCCAGACGGAAGGCAAGTTGCACCTCGGCGCGTGGGGCACCGTCGTCGCCCTCGCCCCGTTCGCCCTGCTGTTCCTCACCTTCGGCCTGTGGGCGGGCGGGTCGGCCGCCGCCTTCCGCAAGATCGCCGAGACGAAGAACGAGGACATCTGGAACCTGATGAGCGCGCTCAACTCGCTCGGCAAGATGTTCGCCATGCTGCGGTTCCTGGTGATCGCCGCCCTGGTGCTGCTGGTCCTCGGGGCGGCGGTCGTCGGCATCGGCCGGCTGATGGGCGAGCAGTAGGTCGGCCGGGTCCGAATGAGGTGCGGGGAGCTGTGCCGGACTCCAGCCGCCTTCCCAATCGGTGCAAACCCGCCGCGGAGCGGCGACAGATGTTAGCCAGGGGTGAAGTCGGCGAGCCGAAGGCGAG
>JANNVG010001101.1:0-8118 GCA_031414395.1 Fimbriiglobus sp. | reverse complement strand
CGCGAGCGGTCTTCAACACCCGCTCGCGGAGCGAGCAGACCACACCAGAAGTCAGTCCACCTTCGGGGTGAACCCGAGTACGATGTCGAAGCTGGCCGCCAGTTCGCCCTTCGACCCCTTGATGGCCGCGAACTCGACGGTGATCGACTCCCGCTCCTTCTTGTCCTTCACGCCCATGTACGGGCCGTCCTTCTCGTTCGCCTTCTCGCCGGCGATGTACAGTTGCGTGACGAGCAGTTCCTTCTTGTCCTTCTTCACCTTGAAGTGGATGTGCGGGGTCCGGCCGGGGTACGGCACCGGCTTGATGGTGCGGAAGTAGTACGCCCCGGTTTTATCCGTGGTGAACCGCCCGAACCCCTGGAAGTTCTTGTCCTGCTGCTTCGGCTTCCTGCCGCTGTCGGCCGTGTGCAGGTACACGCCGTTCCCGTCGCACTGCCAGATCTCCACCACCGCCCCGGACAGCGGGTTGCCCTTGGCGTCCAGAATCTTGCCGGTCAGGTGGGTGATGTCGCCGACGCCGAGGGTGCTGCCGTCGTTCAGGATGAGCAGGTCGTTGTCGGTGTCGAGGGGCAGCTTGTCGGGGTAGAACGGGCCTTCCGTCTGGGCGGGCGTCCGGGTCGGGTCGGCGGCGAGCAGGGACGGCACGGCGAACACGCTCGCGCCGGCGGCGGCCAGGAATCCGCGGCGGGTGGGGATGAGACGCGGGGACGGGGTCATGTGCGGCACTCAGTGCGGGCGGGGTGAAGGGGGCGCCGAGAACGGCCCGCGAGTTCTCGGACACCGAGTCGTCAGCCGTTCCCGGCACGGTAGCCGTGGTGGACCAAGCGGTCGATGACGACCGTGTTCTGCTCCGGAAACACCTCGTAAAGAACAGTGAGGGGGTTAACGATCAACACCCGTTCGTTGACCTCCCGCGACTCGCCCACTTCCGACGGATCCTCGGCCAGTTGACGGTTCAGTTCGCCCGTCGCCCGGAGAACGGCCTCTTCGTCACCGCCCTTTTCAGCAGCCAAGAACTGAACCAACCGCAGGAGGAGGAGCGACCTCTTCCGCCAGTAGACGTGGTAGGTCATTGCCGATTCCTCCACGCCTGCAAGTCCTCGCGGAGGATTCGCATCACCTCGTCGGCGGGCACGGCCCCTTGCTCCGCCACTTCTTTGCGACACTGCTCGGTCGTGGTCGTGTCGAAATCCCTCTGGGCTTCCATGCACACGTACTGGAATGCTTCCTCTGGGGTGAGGAAAAGCCCGACCATGCGGCCGTTCTCGTCGAACAGGGCGGTCTGCCGGGTGAGCTTGGCGAGGGTGGCGGCGTCGAGGGTCACGCGAGTCATGGCGGCGGCTCCTTGTCCCCGACAGTGTAACCGCGGGCGCGGCCCGGCCCAAGGAGAAGGGGATTCTGACCTGGGGTGGGATGATTCTCCCACCCCAGTGGGGGGAGGTGGTGCCGGCCGAGCCGGGCGCAGCCGTGGGTGATGTCGGGGGGCAGATCGGTGTGGCAGTGAACGCGACACCCCCGAGTTTTCCGGGGGGTTGAGGCGAGTTGCGGGGCAGTGACGGGGGCGGACTCAGCGGAGGAGAGAGGATTCGAACCCCTGATACCCTTTCGGGTATTTCCGCTTTCGAGGCGGACGCAATCGACCACTCTGCCACTCCTCCTAGCTCCGGTATTCTAACCCGCCTTTTCGCGCTGGCAAGTCGTGACCACTCTGCCACTCGGCCACCTCTCCGGGTGGTCGGGTCAGTCGCGTGCCGACCGCGGTGTGACGTCAGTTGACACTCAGCGACTTGCCGTTGTCGGCGGCGGTCAACTGCAACAGGAACGGGGCCGCACGGGTGGCCCAGGCGTCCGCCTTCGGGTACGCGCTCGCGGCGTCGCTCCACGCCTGGCGCAGCATGTCGGTGTCGATCACGCCGGGGTTCAGTGGCACCGCCGCCATGCCCCGCGGCAGCTCCTGAGCCAGCGCCTTCGTCAGCCCCTCGACCGCGTACTTGCTCGCACAATACGGGGCCACCTCCGGCGACGTACTCCGCCCCCACCCGCTGCTCAGGTTGACAATCACTCCTGATCGCCTCGCCACCATCGCCGGCACGAACCCGCGGATCACGTTGGCGATGCCCTTGACGTTCACGTCGATCAGCCGGTCGAACTCGTCGGCCGGCACCTCCCACAGCACGGCCGGGGTGTTCATCACCGCGGCGTTGTTGACGAGCAAATCCGGCGGGCCGTGCGAGACCAGAACGGACCCGGCCCACGCGGAAACGGCCGCCGCATCGGTCACGTCGATCACATCGAAGCGGTGGGGAATCGGGAACTGCTTCGCCAACTCGGCGACGTGGGAGGCGCTCCGCCCGCACCCGACGACGGTGCAATCGGCGGTCACGAACTGCGGCACCAGCGCGCGGCCCAGCCCGCGGGTGGCCCCGGTGAGGACGACGAGTTTGGACATGATAAATCTCAGGGGGGGCGGACGGTGTGACACGGGAAGTCGGCAGTACCCCCCACCCGCCGGGTTCGCTCCGCGAACTCCGGCGACCTCACCCGCAAGGTGGGAGGTGGGGTCGGTGGCCTCTCGGGGCAGTGACTGTGGGGGAACGCAACAACCCCCACCTCCCCCGCAAGGGGGGAGGTCGGACGGCGCAGCCGTCCGGGTGGGGGGGACTCAATGCCTACTTCCAATGACACCCTGCGCACGGTGTGCCCGGCATCCGACTCACCCTAGAAGGCGAAGAAGTAGGTGCGACGGATCCAATGGAACCGGGAACGCAGTGACCGGGTGGGTTCGTACACACCCGACGGACGGGGTCCGCGGTCGGCTCAGACCGGCACACGCTTCTTGGCCGTGCTGGGGGCACGGCGACGGCGAGTGGGTTTGGCCGCGTCATCAACGGTGATGACCTCGCCGCCGAGGGTGTACACCCCGCGGACGAGCACGTCCATCGACACGTCCGTGTCGGCCCGCTCGATCTTCACCACCCGCGGTTGGGTCGTGCCCATCTGGACCGCAAATTCCTTCTGAGTCAGTCCGGCCTTCACCCGCAACGTGCGGATCGAGCGGGCCAGTTTCACCCGCAGTTCCACCACCTCGCGTTCCGCCGGGGTGAGGCCGAGGAAGTCGCCGTAGTCGCCGACCTTCCAGCCGGCCGCTTCCAGCTTGGCTTTCTTCTTCGGGTCCATGTCAGCCCTCCAGGGCGTCGTAGGTTTTCAGCCGCCGCTCGGCGGAATCGAATTCGCGCTGCTGGTGTGGCTTCGACTGTTTGGGGAACACGGCCGCGATGACGATGGCATCGGGGTCGATCCGGTACACGAGCCGCCAATTGTGTCCGGCGTCTCGCACCCGCAGCTCGTGAACTCGGGGGCCGACCGACGGCAGCGGGCGAGAGTGGGGGAGGCCGAGAGACTCGCCGTCCTGCAAGTGGGCGAGCCGTTGCCCCATTTCGATCCGTCCGTCCGGTGTGAACGGGGGCGACTTCACCTCCCCGGACAGCCAAACCAGCGGCTTGCGAGTCGGGCGTGACCGCGCCATAGGCGTGCCGTGTCGAGTGGGAGCCTGTCCAATTATATCGAATACGATATGCGAGGTCAATCCGCGAACGTCCTGACCGGGTGAGTGAGACCCTGTCACGGCGTTCCCGGTTCCAGGGTGCCATGCGGCAGGCGGCACCTACTTCAGCGGCGCGCCGAACACCTGCACCCAGTACGGCTCGCCCTTCGTGTTCTTGGCCACCGCCACGCCGATGTGCGTGTACTCGGCGTGCAGCAGGTTCGCCTTGTGCCCGGCCGAGTCCATCCACCCGGCCACCGCGTCCTTCGGCGTCGGCTGGTTCCAGGCGATGGTCTCCCCCACCCGGCGGAACGTGTACCCGGCCGCCTTCACGCGGTCGGCCACCGTCTGGTCGTCGAGGGTGTGGTCCAGCTTCTCCTGCTTGGCCATGTTCGCCGCGTGCGCGCGGGCCGCTTCGGTCAGCTTCGGGTCGGCCGTCAGTGGGTCGAGCTTGGCCTTCTTCCGCTCGGCGTTGGTGCCGTCGAGAACGGCCTGCTCGTCGGCCGTCAGTTTGAACTCGGCCTTCTCCTTCGGCGGGTCGGCCTTCTTCGGCTCGTCGAGCGGTCGCCCGCTCACCCGACAGCCGACCGCCGCCACCACCACCAGCACGCACACGAGGAGTCGTCGCATCGCACGCCCTCCGGGGTTGCGGGTCATAGTGCCGACGCGCCGGCGGATGAGCAAGGGGGAAACGAACGGGCGAGCCGGCGGGTGGAATTGGCAAGCACCCAGGCGGCTGACGCCGCCGGTTCACCCGGCCGGCATTTGATCGCGTGAACTGGCCGTAGACGCGAGCCGGGCGGCGGGGAAGAATGGGGTGTCGCTTCGCGGGAGACGCCATGACCACCGACCCGACCGCCGACCCGACCGCCCCACCCCGACGACGGACTTTCACCGAACGGCTGGGCCCGCGGCCCGGCACCCGCGGGTTCGTCGCCCGCCTCAACGCCGACTCGGCCGCCGACATCTACCTCGTCCGCGGGAATGACACCACCGGCCGGCCGGCGTGGTACTACGTCCGCACCCACCGGGGCAAGAAGGTGGCGTTCGAGGCGGCGTCGAAGCGGGGGAACGTGCAACTGACCGAGTACGGCGTCATCCTCCTGTCCGGGTACGGCAAGACGCCCCCGCCGGAGGTCGTCGCCCGCATGTCCGACGAGTACGGGTTCTCCGAAGGCACCACCTCGCCGGCCGGCAGTTCCGACTGACACCCCGCGGGGTATCATCACCTCGCCTTCCCCCTCCCCGAGGTGTCTGCTCATGCGCCGCCTGACGCTCGCCGTGCCGGTCGCGTTCGCCCTGTCCGCCCTTCTGTTCGCCGACCCGCCCAAGCCGGAGACGTTCGACGACAAGGGGTTCGTGAAGGTCTTCGACGGCAAAACGCTCGACGGCTGGACGGTGAGTGCCAAGACCGGGCACAGCGGCACCAGCAAGAACAAATCGGGCGGCAAGTGGGTGGTGGAAGACGGCGCCATTGTGGGCAGCCAGGACGTGCCGGGCAACGGCGGCATCGTCATCACCGAGAAGCAGTACGGCGACTTCGAGGTGGCGCTGGAAATGCGGAACGACGACGGCCCGGACAGCGGGCTGTTCCTGCGGAGCACCGACACCGGCAAGTGCTACCAGGCGATGATCGACTACCACAAGGGCGGCAACCTGATGGGCGTTTATGGGGAGGGCATCGGCGGCAAGCCGCACGTGCGGAACTTCGACTTCGGCAAGGACGTGACCGAGATCGTCGTGCCGAGCAAGCAGGCGGACGGCGGGTTCAAGTGCCCGGTGAAGGCGGACGACTGGGTTAAGTTCTGGGACAAGTCGAAGTGGAACGAGCTGCGCGCCCGCATCGAGAACAACCCGCCGAAGATCACGACGTGGATCAACGGGGTGAAGTTCATGGAGTACCAGGACACCGAGAAGCGACTGGACGACAAGGGCGGGATCGCCCTGCAAGTCCACGGCGGCGGCGACTACACCAAGCAGTTCGTGCGGTATCGCAACGTCCGCGTGAAGGAACTGGGGAAGAAGTGACGAATGTGTCGGTCGTGGTCGAATCGTCCCCGCAGGGGACGTGAGGCCCGACACTGGAACCGGGAACGCAGTGACCGGGTGACACACCCGACCCGGTCACTGCGTTCCCGGTTCCATGTGAGATGCCGTCGGGCCTCACTCCCGCTTCGCGGTCGCTCGACCACGACCGACACCCACTGAGTCGTCCGCCCCGCGCCCCACACTTCGGCCGCCGGCCGAAACCTGTTCTAAGGTGTTGACGCGCCCCCTCCGAGGCCCGTCATGCCGTCGTCCGCCCCCGTTCTGCCGTCGATCACCGACACGCCACTCCCCGCTGCCCCCACGAATTTCAGCCCGGCAAAGGCGGCGAACGTGCTGTCGCTCGACGTGGCCGTGTTCGTCGTCAGCGTGGTCGGGCTGTTCCTGGAGTTGCTGCTGGTGCGGTGGGTGACGACCGAGATCCGAATTTTCGCGTACCTGCAAAACACGGTCCTCGTCGTCTGCTTCCTCGGCCTGGGCATGGGCTGCTGGGACGCGCGGAAGGCGTTCCGCCTGCGGCACCTGCTCGTTCCACTGCTCATCCTGGTGGGCGTGCTCGCCCTGCCGCCCACGAGAATCCTGCTCGGCGGCACCATCACCGATCTGCTCAGCGGGGCGACCGGGCACTTCATCTGGGGCGGCACCGCACTGACCGGCGGGATGGCCGTCGCCGCGGGGGTGGCCGGCGTCGGCCTCACGTTCGGCACGTTGTGGCTGCTGTGGGCGGTGTTCGTGCCGGTGGGTCGGCAACTCGGCCGGCTGTTGGCCGACCACCCGAAGCCGCTGCGGGGTTATTCCGTGAACGTGGCCGGCAGTCTGGTCGGCATCTGGCTGTTCGTCGCGTGCAGCGGGCTGAGCGTGCCGCCCGTGTGGTGGTTCGCCGTGTTCGCCGCCGGGGCGGTGTTCATGACGTCCGGCGCGTGGGTGCAGCGGGCGATCGACTTCGGACTGCTGGCGGCGGCGGTGGCGTTCGGCGCGCTGGCCGGCGAAGAACCCGGCTGGAAAGAATGCCGCTGGTCGCCGTACCAGAAGCTGTGCCTGTACGACCAGAACAATACCGACCCGCCGAGCCTGTGGGCCGGGCTGGGCGGCGAGCGGCGGCCGTTCGGCGACATGGGCACGCACGTGATCGCGGTGAACAACGTGGGCTACCAGGCGACCATCGACCTGCGGGCGGAGACGGTGGCCGGCAAGCCCGACCACTACCCGCCGGCCCAGCGGGGGTACTCGCAGTACGACCTGCCGCCCAAGCTGCACCCGCGCCCGACGAAGGGGCTGGTGGTGGGTGCGGGCAGCGGGAACGACGTGGCCGGCATGTTGCGGAACGGGGTGACGGAGGTGGTGGCCGTCGAGATCGACCCGGTGATTATCGAGTACGGGCGGAAGGTCCACCCTGAGAAGCCGTACGACAACCCCGGCGTGCGGGTGGTGACGGACGACGCGCGGTCGTTCTTCTCCACCACCGCCGAGAAGTTCGACGTGATCGCCTTCGGCCTGCTCGACTCGCACACCACCACGGCCATGACGAACGCGCGGCTCGACCACTACGTGTACACCCGCGAGAGCATCGAACACGCCAAGACGCTGCTCAACCCCGGCGGGGTGCTGGTGCTCAGCTTCGAGGCGCAAAAGCCGTTCGTCGTCACGCGGATGAGCCAGGTGTTGGAAGAGCAGTTCGGCCGCCCGCCGCTCGCCTTCCGCATCCCGGCCAACGGGTACGGGTGGGGCGGGGTGGTGTTCGTGACCGGCGACGAGGCCGCGGTCAACAGTCGGCTCGCGGCCGACCCGCAACTGAAGGAGTTCCTGACCGAGTGGGCGAAGGACATGCCCGCCCCGCAGACGGCCGAAGTGGCGACCGACGACTGGCCGTACATCTACCTGGAAGGGCGGGCCATCCCGCCGCTGTACTTGCTGCTGGCCGGCGGGCTGCTGGCGCTGTTCGCGTTCGGCGTGCGGACGATGAAGCTGGGGGCGACGTTCCGCGGGTGGGGGAAGAGCCACACGCACTTCGCCCTGCTCGGGGCTGGGTTCATGCTGCTCGAAGTGCAGAACATCAGCAAGGCGTCGGTGGTGCTGGGCAACACGTGGGTGGTGAACGCGGTGGTGATTTCCGGCGTGCTGCTGATGATTCTGGCGGCCAACGCCCTCACCCCGCTGGCCAAGAGGCTGCCGGCGTGGGTGATCTACGGCGGCCTGCTCGGCAGTTGCTTCGGGCTGTACTTCCTCGACCTGTCGCGGTTCGGCTTCCTGCCGTACTGGCAGAAGGCGGCGGCGGTGGGGCTGCTCACCAGCCTGCCGATGCTGTTCAGCGGGCTGATCTTCGCGCGGTCGTTCTCGGCATCCCCGCAGAAGGACGCGGCACTGGGGGCCAACCTCTTCGGCTCACTGTTCGGCGCGCTGGTGCAGTCGGCCACGTTCGTGACGGGAATCAAGGCGCTGCTGCTGCTGGTCGCCGCGTTCTATATCGGGGCGATTCTGACGCGGCCGAAAGAAAACACATCGGCGTGACCCAGGCCGGGCGAACGGCG